>NZ_JBFTSK010000030.1:0-160581 GCF_056399985.1 Chitinophaga sp. 01L420 | reverse complement strand
TATGCGTGTGTATAGATAAGTTTGGGAAGCAATTTCGTCCGCTTTGGGTAAGTACGTTTATGAGCATATTTGGGTGCTTGCGGGGCTGCCACCGCAATAATATCGGCGGCCATGTATTTTTTGTTGCCCGATGGGCCATCTTTGTACATCGCTCTTACCTGGAAGACTACTACCAGTGAGCCCTCCCCGGGCACCTCCAGCGAAACATTTGTTTCCTGGAAAGTGGTATTGGGGTCTATCATTAGTGTAACCGTTTCGCTACCCGCCACCTGACGTGATATAAAATCAATGCGCGTTGCGATCACTTTTACTTCCAGTGCAGCCATACCTTTATACCCGGCGATGGTTTGTGCGGGAATATTTAATATTCCGTTGCTCAGAAGCCGGGGAGCCACCGGAAAGAAACGATCTACGCCGGTATGTTGATTGAAGCGGAAGCCTGTGATGGCCTCGTGATGATCGCCGGCAGCAATGAGTACCCTGTTCAGGCGATTGATGTGGCCGCCGTCACAATGGATATCCAGGTGGCCGTATAAAGTATGCCGGATAAAAGCGCCTTTCCTGCTGGCGATGCCAAAGCGCCGGGATGCGCGGCGGGTAGCAGCCGTTTGCTGCACGTTTTCAGGCATGCTGCGCAGGAAGTAGTTGCCATTGCGCTTATACCCAATGAGAGGGCCGAGTTTTCCCGTAAAGGGAATGACAGACATTTGTTTTGCCATGGGAGATTATTTTGATTACTATAAATATAACATAATCCGGAGAACCTGTTTGCGGGCGCTGGCAGCAGTTCATTTTCAAATTTGTATATTTCATTGAAATACACTTAATTGCGGGACTCGAATTAAATAACCAGCACCCAGAAAACCATTTCTATGAAACATTTCCTCTCCGGCAGCATGCTGCCCGCAATGATGCTTATGGCGTCTGTTGCATTTACCAGTTGTAATAAAAATGATGACGACCCGGTAACCCCGCCACCTGTTCAAACAATGGATCAGTTATACGCACAAGCCGTATCTGACGCGATGGTAGCAGACAGTAGTGAAATGTCGAATGCCTTATGGCCTATTACAGCAGATAATGCGGACCTGCAATGGAAAACCATTAATGGCCAGTCGTATGTATTGCTGGCTACTTTTATGCGCTTCCCTTCCAGTTATCCTGAAGGCGATTCTATTACCAATGTATGGGGCGAATCCTGGCTGTTTATACCTAAACAGATGAAAAACAAGGTAGGTCCATCTCTTACAGCGACCTCGGATACCATTATGCGGGTATGCCAGTTGTTAGGATTGCCACCGGTAAATTCTAAAACAAATACCCATATAGCCACCATGTGGGTGAAGGCGGAGCGTTTATACCGTCCGGCAGGTAATCCTGCCATTAATACGAAAAGCGCTACTGCGGTGTTGCAGAGCACTGTGCCGCCTACGTATGCTACCTGGTTTAACAACTACATTATTTATGCTTACTATCGGCCGCTAACATCCGCCACAGATGCGCATTATCCATGGACCAGGATGGGGTATACCTATGACTGGGCACCAGGTATGAGCAGGGTAGGATTGAGTGAGTATGTGCTGCAGGCAGCATCCGGTGCCTGGGTTGAAAAAGTAACCAGGGCAGCAGATTTCTTTAAGAACTAATTTTACATCTGACTATAAAAAAAGCAGTGGAGAATTATCTCCACTGCTTTTTTATATTTTCATCATCCGGTACTACAGGTACTGGAAATTAGTCTTAGGTGTAATGTTCAGTAAGGTCTGATAGATCAGGTGAATTGTATTTTCAATATCATCTTTCTTCACCATTTCTACTGTGGTGTGCATATAGCGTAATGGTAAACTGATCAGGGCAGAAGGGGTGCCATCATTGCTGTAGGCAAAAGCATCCGTATCCGTACCGGTGCTGCGGCTTACGGCATGCAACTGGTGAGGGATATCGTTTTTCTTAGCTGTTTTAATGATGAGGTCACGCAGGATGTTGTGTACTGCCGGACCATAAGTGATGCTGGGACCACTACCGCATTTAATTTCTCCTTCAATATTTTTATTGATCATCGGAGTGGTGGTGTCGTGTGTAACATCTGTAATGATGGCTACATTGGGCTTAATGCGCTTGGCAATCATCTCTGCGCCACGTAATCCTACTTCTTCCTGTACTGCATTTACAATGTATAAACCGAAAGGCAGCTGCTGTTTCTTTTCTTTCAGCATTCTGGCTACTTCTGCAATCATAAAACCACCGATGCGGTTATCGATCGCACGACAGATATAATAATCGTAGTTCAGTTCCTGGAAGCCATCTGCAAACGTGCATACGCAACCTACGTGAATGCCCAGCTCTTCTACTTCTTTACGCGAACGGGCGCCACAATCCAGGAAAATATTTTCAACTTTAGGTTGTGGTTCTTTACCATCGCCGCTGCGGATGCGGGTATGAATAGCGGGCCAGCCAAATACAGCTTTAACGACACCTTTTTCGGTATGAATATTTACACGCATGGAAGGCGCTATTTGTTGATCGGAGCCACCATTGCGGATTACATAGATCAGGCCTTCCGGCGAAATATAGTTTACAAACCAGGAAATCTCATCGGCGTGGGCCTCGATAACTACCTTGAATTCCGCCTTGGGATTGATAACGCCTACTGCAGAACCGTATGGATCTACAAAGTGCTCATCAATATAAGGTGCCAGATATTTCAGCCAAAGCTTTTGTCCTTCTTTCTCAAAACCAGTAGGAGATGGGTTGTTCAGGTAAGTTTCCAGGAATGTCAATGATTCCTTGTTGAATATTGATTTCTGCTTTTTGGACATGTTTTGTGGAAATTTTGATCGGACAAAGGTAGGGAAAAAGCAGTTAGTTACAGGCTAACAGCTAACCAATACAGGGCTGCAGATAATGCCATACATCCATCCAGCACAAAGTAAAACAGGTAATCTGAATGGCTATGCTGTGCTTTGCGCGTCAGCAGCGCGGTAATAATGACCGGAATCATCAGGGAGATGACCGCCGTGAGTGTGGTGAATGGGCCCATCAATCCTGCGCTGACAGCTGCTATCAGCAAGGAAAAGTAGTAAAGACGGTTTAGGTTTTTGAGATCCAGCATTGTAATCAGGCTGCGGATGCCTTCTTTTTTATCTGATTCCAGGTCGCGGTAATCAAACAAAATACAGATCGCATAAATCAGGAAAAAACGATGCAGGGTAAGGAGTATCAGCGGTGTAGCAGCATATTTTCCAGCCACCAGTGCAGGCAGCAGGGTAGTTACGTAGGTCCATACAAAGGTGAGGAACAAGGTTTTGCCAATGGCAATTTTGCTGAGCCAGCGAAAGGCCGGGTGAGGCACTTTAGGCGCCGAATATAAAAAGGTAAGTATAGCGCTGCCACAAAGTACCAGCCAGTGTTCGCGCAATTGCCAGAAGAACCATCCGGAACCGATGATACCAATACCACAAAGGAGGAGCAGTCCGGTACGGTACCGGTCATTCCAGTGGATTCGTTCAGAAGTGGCAGAAAAGGAGCCAGGTGTCAGGTACCAGTGAAAGTTATAGCTGCAGATAGTAGAAAAGAAAACAAAGAGATAGAACGTGTTTTGATCATATTGAAGCCCCAGCAGTTGATTGGTTTGCCAGATCATCAGCAGTGCACACAACGAAATATAGATCGAAGTGAAAAGTATGAAATTGAAAGCGCTTCGGAACATGAGTTTAACTTTTAGCTGTTAGCTATTAGCTTTTAGCTTTTAGCTTTTAGCAAATGCAGCGAAGAGGATGTTATTTGGTCTTCGCTGCATTTGCTAAAAGCTAAAAGTTAATAGCTAACAGCTAACCGCTACAAAGGTATATTGCCGTGTTTTTTTCTCGGCATATTTACTACTTTATTTTCGAGCATCTTGAAAGCTTTGATCAGTTTGATACGTGTCTGATCCGGAGAAATGACTTCATCGATATATCCCTTTTCCGCTGCCAGATAAGGATTGGCGAATCTTTCCTGGTAGTCGGCTACCAGTTCATTCATGCGGGCTTCCGGGTCTGGTGCTGCATCAATTTCTTTTTTGAAGATGATTTCCACTGCGCCTTTTGCACCCATCACAGCTATTTCCGCCTGAGGGAAAGCGTAGTTCATATCAGCGCCAATATGTTTGGAGTTCATCACACAATATGCACCACCATAGGCTTTGCGGGTAGTAACGGTGAGCTTGGGAACGGTGGCTTCACTAAGTGCATACAGCAGTTTTGCGCCGTTGGTGATGATGCCATTCCATTCCTGGTCGGTGCCGGGCAGGAAGCCAGGTACATCTACGAGTACCAGCAAAGGAATATTAAATGCATCACAGAAGCGGGTGAAACGTGCGCCTTTCACAGAAGCGTGGATATCCAGTACGCCTGCGAGGTGAGCAGGTTGATTGGCTACTATTCCAATACTTCTGCCGGCAATGCGGGCAAAGCCCACGATCATATTTTCTGCAAAATTTTTATGTACTTCGAAGAAGCTGTCCTTATCGGTGATTTCGGCAATCGCTTCTTTCATGTCATACGGCTGGTTGGGGTGAGCCGGTATCAGCGTGTTCAGTGCTTCCCTGATTTCGTTGCCAGGCTCGTAAGCATATACGGGTGCGGTTTCTTCACAGTTCTGGGGCACATAGCTCAACAGCTGTTTGAGATATTGAATACATTCTATTTCGTTGCTGCAGGCGAAGTGGGTAACACCGCTTTTGGCAGCATGTGTTTGAGCACCACCCAGTTCTTCTGACGTTACTTCTTCGTGCGTAACGGTTTTTACTACGTTAGGTCCGGTTACAAACATGTAGGATGTTTGCTCTACCATCAGGATAAAATCGGTGATGGCAGGGGAATATACCGCGCCGCCTGCGCAGGGGCCCATGATCGCAGAGATCTGTGGAATAACGCCGGAAGCCCTGGTATTACGATAGAAGATATCGGCATAGCCACCCAGACTTACCACGCCTTCCTGTATGCGGGCACCGCCACTATCGTTCAGTCCAATGATGGGAGCGCCGTTTTGCATGGCAAGATCCATGACCTTACATATTTTGCGGGCATGTGGTTCTGATAAGCTACCGCCATATACGGTGAAGTCCTGAGAGAAAACGTAGGTCAGTCTGCCGTTGATAGTGCCGTAGCCTGTTACCACACCATCGCCGAGGAACTGCTCCTGATCGGCGGTAAGACCGCGGTTACGGTTAGTGACCAGCATATCCAGTTCTTCGAAAGACCCTTCATCCATCAGGAGCTGCAACCTTTCACGGGCGGTCAGCTTACCTTTTTTATGTTGGGAAGCAATACGTACATCACCACCGCCCAACATTGCCTCGGCCATTTTTGCCTGTAATTCTTCTATTTTATCCATGTGCTAAAAATGAATGGTAAAGCTAAAAATAAAAGGATTCCTTTAGTAAAAGGAATCCTTGGTATGTTGTAAATGTAAGGTATTTAGCTATTATCGTATTACCCGATATGCTATTTTAGGCGTAAAAATAGTATCACTAAAATGACCCGCATTATCTTTGATGAATACTTCAAAATGGATGCTGTCATTAGGGCTGGTTGGTTTGTTGCCAGCTCTGAGGTCTACAGATTCCATCTTTATTTGTATTTCTGCTTTTACGCTGTTCCCCTTGTTAGCACCAATAGTAGGCATCGGTTTGGTAAGAAATAGGGTATCCGGCGCCTGACTGTCAATAATAGGTGCAATCCACAGGGTGTCTTCAATATCCCCATCTCCATCTGCCACATTCATGAGTACGTACATGACATCAGTTCTTTCTGTGACACTGTCTGCTGTATATCCTTTGAATGTGAGAATAGGTTTGGAACCTATGTTATCCTTTTTACAGGCGTACAACAAACCAGCCAGCAGGAACAAAAACAGAATTTTCTTCATAAAACAAACCTACATTAATTTAGGAAATATACAAATATTCAGTCATCACTATACATCTTCTTAAAAACGTTTTTTTATGACAATTGTTACTTACTGCGGCTAGATTTATTCTTCTCCCTAACTTTGTATGATTTTAAAGCCAGATTTACATGACCGCGGTATCACCGGAATATATTTTTTCATTGCAGGAAAGTGGGTTGGAGCCCGCAGCCCTGGAGCTTTTCAGGTACCAGTACCGGGAAAATGACCTGTACCGGGCCTATACGGATGCCCTGCATATATCACCTGTTTCGGTGAAAAGTATCCTGGAAATTCCCTATCTGCCTATACAATTTTTTAAATCCCATACGGTCGTATGCGGCACTTTTGAGCCGGAACTGGTGTTTGAGAGCAGCGGTACTACCCAAACGGTGAACAGCCGTCACCTGGTAAAGGAATCAGCGATTTATACCCAAAGCTTCATGACCGCCTTCGAGCAGTTTTATGGACCGGTGAGTGATTATGTCGTTCTTGGATTACTGCCTTCCTACCTGGAGCGGCAGCATTCTTCCCTGGTGCGGATGGTGCAGGAGATGGTGGAGCGCAGCGGGCATAAGGAAAGTGGCTTTTATCTTTATGAGCATGATAAGTTGTTTCACCATTTACAGGCGTTGGAAGCCCGTGGGCAGAAGGTGTTACTGATAGGCGTTACTTTCGGGTTGCTCGACTTTGCCGAGCAGTATACCCTGCAACTGAAACACACCATTGTGATGGAAACCGGTGGCATGAAAGGGCGCCGGGAAGAATGGACCAGGCAGGAAGTGCATCATTTCCTGAAGGAAAGACTGGGTGCTTCCGCTATTCATGCGGAATATGGTATGACGGAGTTGTTATCGCAGGCTTATTCCAAAGGGGATGGCATGTTTGAAACCCCACCCTGGATGAAGGTATTGTTGCGGGATGAGAATGATCCTTTCCAGCTTACCGCCGGCAAAGGCGCCGGCGTGATGAATGTCATCGATCTGGCCAATATATACTCCTGTGCTTTCATTGCGACAGAAGACATCGGCAGAATGCATGCCGATGGCCGTTTTGAGGTATTAGGCCGGCTGGATAATTCTGCACTGAGAGGCTGTAGTTTGATGGTAAGCTGATAGCTGAAAGCAAAAGCTATTGTAGTGGATGGTCAGGTCAAAGACCCGCAACAATAGCTTTTTGCTTTTCACTTTATGGGTTTTAATATATTAAGATAATTTACTGTATATTGGGTAGGTAAAACTATCCCTATGAATAAGCGGGTATTCCTGCTCGGGTGGCTGATCCTATGCAGCACCGTTATACAAGCGCAGTTCCTGAAAAAGATGAAGGACAAAGTCCGGAGTCTTACTACCGCCAGGGCTGATTCTTCCCAGGAAGAAGGTCCATATGAGTTGAGCAACACGAAACCTGCCAGTGATAATCCGTCCCTGATCATTGGGGGAGATGAGCAGGTAACAATAGATTCCGTATTTGAATTTGACATTGCGGTGTACCAGGAAATGGAGGCCTGGCAAGGCAATCAACAAGTTATCAACGGGGGAGAGCAGATTGTAATTTATTACAGCAGCGCTGCGCCCCGGATGGCGATACATTTGTTGAGCAGAAGTACAGGGGCGCGTTACCAGTTTTACGCAGATTTTGCAAAAGGATCACAACTCAGTATCACGGCTATTCACAAAACAGGCAGCGGCACCAAAGAGAAGCTGGACCTGACGACCATGGAACCTATTTATCCGGGAGAAACCGGCTATTTAAACCAGCTGGTGAAAACGGGGGCTAAGAAAGTAATTGCGGGAGTAGCCTGTGAAGAATACCAGGCTAATAATGTGCAAACAGATTCCAGCCAGGTAAAAGTAACCAGTCATGCGCTGGTAGGAGCACGCGTATGGGTACCCTTACAGCCACATACGCTGTTTCCCGGTTATGCATTTATGCCGGATTATTATAAGGATCAGATTGAATCAATGTTGATAGCGGGTAGTTATCCGCCGGTAGCGATGCCGCTGGAAATGCTATTGGAATACAGCAACGGAGATAAGGTGATCACCTACACTACTGATATTGTAAGTGGTGAAAACCGGGCCGTTCGCATAATGGATGTGATAAAGTAATCGTGATCAGGCATCCATTGCCGCCATGTGCAGCAGGGCCGGCAGTTTACCGGGTTCATGCATAATGGCAGAGAGGGAAGACATATAAGGAAAGGAGTGATGGTCCATTCCAAATTTGTGCAGCAGGTATACGTCCAGTTGTTCCGGTGAAGTATGCCCCTGTATATAGTCGCCCAGGTAAAATAAGAAGCGTTGTCTTTCTTTTTCAGACAACAGTACCAGTGCTACTTTATCTTTCAGGCTGTTATGCGTGCCGGATTGGAATATTTTCAGGGCCTGTTTGTATTGTGCAATAGCCAGTTCGTCAAAAGAAGCAGGCAGCAGTTGTGTACAGAAATAATCTACTGCTATATCACTAAAAAAGCCGGCGCCGTCTTCCGCGTCGGGTTCGTTATGCCAGGTAGCCCATTCGAATAGCTGTTTGGGCGTAATAAAGCCAGTCAGCATAGCTTCCAGCTGATGTATTACACCTTCCCGGCTGGGGGTAGTATCAGTGGCATTGGAAATGGCGGTTACGATGTCCTGGTAATAATTTTCATTCATTTCACTGGCCGTCTTGAACAGCAGGCTGCTGACTTCAGTGTGGGAATCTTCCGCTTTGTCGTGCATTGGCGTAACGCCTCGTAGCTCTTCTATGACCTCCTGTCTTGTTTTAGTACCACGTAAATATGCCTTTAATAATGTAATAAAGTAAACGGACGTTACAGGCGACATTTCATTTTTCATGGGCCGAGTTTAATTCATATTTCATTGGGTACGGGCCAAAAATAGTACAAAATGCTGAATAGTGGCTACCCCCTCTGCTGCCATTTACCAATCGTTAACTGCCGGTCATCCGCCTTTAACATTTTTTTGGGGTGGGGAGAAATCTAAAAAAGCTAATTTTCCGTAAGCTTCTACAGCAATATATGCAAAACAAGTTTATGAGGGAAGAAGCTGCTGACTCAACTGTACAACAATCTATGATAACCTGTAATCCTACCGCATGGGTGAAGTTATACGCAGATGAATTATATAGATTTGCGGTAATTAAAGTATCGGACAACGGGCTGGCACAAGACCTGGTTCAGGAAACTTTCCTTAGTGCGCTGCAGGCGAAGGAGCAATTCCGGGGCGAGAGCAGCGAGAAAACCTGGCTGATGGCCATTCTTAAAAATAAAATAGCAGATCACTTCCGGAAATCCAATAAGGCCGCAATTACGATAAGTATAGATGAAGAGAAAACCGGTGATAGTGATCCCCATCATTTCTTTTTTAATGAAAAAGGACACTGGCGCAAAGAAACGGCCCCTAAAGCCTGGATATCGGAAATAGGCAGCAAACAGGAGCAGACAGATTTTTACAGTATACTACGCGCCTGCATGGGTAAATTGAACGATATCGGCAGAAAAGTGTTTAATCTGAAGTACCTCGAAGAAAAAGAATCGGCAGACATTTGTAAGGATTTATCTATTACTGCGTCTAATTACTGGGTAATTATTCACCGGGCAAAATTGCAGCTGAGAGCTTGCCTTGAAAAAAACTGGTTCAGTAATTGACAATGAGACAACATAAACATACATGGCCGCCTTGCTGTAAAGAAGCTACCATGCTGGTGGAAAAGCAATTACAACAGCAATCATTGACATTACTACAAAGAATAGGTTTAAAAATACATCTTTTATACTGCATTTATTGCCGGCGGTACGCGAAGCAAAGCCAGGCTATAGATAAGCACATCGAGGGATTTATAACGCAAACGGATATACTCCCCGATGAATCGTTGAAACTCAAATGGGAAAACATGATTGTAGAAGAAATGAAAAAATAATTTGAAGTACCTGTAAGGATTTTTTAATCACCACGTCTATACTATCAAACACATAAATTTTTTCACTCAGTTTTTAAATCTTCAAAACATGAAAAACAACAAAGTATTATTTTCAGGTTCTCTCGTTGCCAGTGCCATCTTAGGTCTGGCTGCTCTGCAGGTATCTGCAAAACCAGTTAGCTATACTAACCTGGGTTCCGGTGCTGCTGTAAGAAATGCTTTAACCGGCACTTCCGGCAATGCTGCCAATACTATTGAACTGGCTTGTGGCGCAAAGAAAGACAGCGCTTCTGCTGGTAAAGCAAAAGATGGTAAATGTGGTCAGGGTAAATGTGGTGAAGGCAAATGTGGTAATAAAAAAGGTGGCAAGAAAGGTGGTAAGCCAAAAAGCGATTCTACCAAATCCGGCCAGTAATTATTTGAATAGCTGAAAAGGCCGGTAGGGTACGTAAGCCGGCCTTTCACTATTTTTACCTTCACACCAATTAAATAGTACGATCATGGTAGGTGTTGGTTTTCGCAGAGAGTTTGCCGAAGAAATGATCAGCGGTGAACATATCAGGCCCGACTTTATTGAGTTTGCACCTGAAAACTGGATGAACATAGGTGGTTACTGGAAGAAGATATTACACCGAGTGGTGGAAAAATATCCGGTCTTATGTCACGGTCTTTCCCTGTCAATAGGCAGTCCGGAAGAACTGGATAAAGAATTTTTAAAGTACATCAAAGCCTTTCTCAACGAATATAAAGTACAGTTATATTCAGAACACCTGAGTTATTCCAAATGTGATAATGCGCATATGTATGACCTGTTACCCATTCCATTCAGAATGGATGCAGTGAAGCATATTGCCAGCCGTATACAGCAAGTACAGGAATACCTGCAACGTCCACTGGTGATGGAAATAGTATCCTATTATACACCTGTGGCTGCAGAAATGAGTGAAGTGGATTTTATTAAAGAAGTAGTAAAGCAGTCCGGCTGTCAGCTATTGCTGGACGTCAATAATATTTATGTGAATGCTTTCAATCATCAGTACGATGCCAAAGCATTTATTCAACAACTGCCGCTGGACAAAGTCGCTTACATTCATATGGCCGGCCATGAACAGGTAGCGCCGGATCTGATTATTGATACACATGGAGAACCTATTATAGATCCGGTGTATGATCTTTTTGAATGGACTTTACAGCACCTGCAGCCCGTACCGGTATTACTGGAAAGAGACTTTAATATACCGGAAATGGCAGAACTGCAGGGAGAATTATCAAGACTGAAAAGTATTTGTCACAAACAATGGAAATTGCAAAATGAACTTGTTGCCTGACACCTATCATATACAGCAGACTTTTTCTGCCTATTGCAGAACAGGAGAAAAAGTAACGCTGCCCGGCGTAGCGCCTGAACGGCTGAAACACTATCGCCGCATGGTATTCAATATGATCAATGATACCATGGAAAGCGCTTTCCCGATTGCGTTTAAGAATATCCCTGTGCGGAAGTGGAAAGGGATGGTAAAGGATTTCTTTTCCCATCATGCGTGCCAGTCTTACCAGGTATGGAAAATTCCACTGGAGTTTTACACCTACGCTGTAGAACATAACTGGGAAGAAGCCTACCAGCTGCCTTACCTGAATGACCTGCTGGCATTTGAATGGGCAGAAATGGAAGTATACAACATGGAAGATATGCCTGCGGCTCCCTTTGCGCTCACCGGCGATTGGCTGGAAACACCGTTGGTATTGAATCCGGAGCACCGGCTGTTATCGTTCCAGTATCCGGTACACCTGATGGCGAAGCCGAAAGAACTACTGGCAAATAAAGGTATTTACTTTGTGTTGCTGTACCGGCATCCGGAAACCGGGAATGTGGAATTCACGGATGTATCGCCCTGGCTGGCCTTTTTAACAGAGCAACTGGTGATGGGGATAACGGTGAGGGATATACTGGATTATGCACCGCAGCTGAATATAACGGATACAGATACACTGGAATATGATACGTTGAACTTTTTGAAACATATGCAGCAGCAACATTTTGTGCTGGGATTTCAAATATAACATATGCGCACCTACGCTGTTTTGGCCCGCCGTTTATCGGCATTAAAGGATATACCGCTATTGTTGATGCGGTTGGTACTGGCTTATGGCTTTTACCTGCCTGCGAAAATGAAATGGAGTGATATACATGGTATCGGCGATTGGTTTGGTACACTACATATTCCCCTGCCCTATGTCAGTGCGTACCTGGTGGGTATCACAGAAGTAGCGGGTGTTATACTCTTAACCCTTGGATGGTTTGTTCGTTATATTACCTTACCACTTATTTTTAGCATGATAGTAGCTATTGCTACGGTACACTGGAGTAACGGCTTTGCCGCCGGTGATAATGGCTTTGAAATTCCTCTTTATTATATCGTCATGTTGTTTACCCTTTTTGTATTTGGTGGGGGGAGGATAGGAATTGATTTTTTCCTGGAAAGGAAAATAAAGTGAGTGGCCGGCCATCCAAAAAAGAATAAATACCCTGTTTATAGCACTTTTGATGCAGATATAAGATAGCCGCTAAGGGATTTTCGCGCAGATGTAGTAATTTCGGCCCCGTTCATAGTTGATCAATTACAATGCAGTTAGCCAGGGAAACGATAGGAAGCGAATTACAGCGGTTTGAGGAAATATTCAATAATGCCATGCAAAGCGATGTACTGTTGCTGAACAGGATCATGACCGACATTGCTGCCCATAAAGGTAAGCAGATGCGGCCCATGTTCGTGTTACTCTGTGCCCGTTTATGCGGTGATATTAATGATGGCAGCTATCGGGCTGCCCTGCTGGTAGAGATGCTGCATACTGCCTCTCTGGTGCATGATGATATGGTAGATGATGCTATGAAGCGTCGCAGCGCCTTTTCTGTCAACGCACTCTGGAAAAATCGTGTATCCGTGATGGTGGGAGACCAGTTGTTTACCAAAGGTATACTCCTGGCGCTCGATAATAATGACCCCGGCCTGCTGAAAATCTATTCTGCCGCCATACAGCAAATGATTGAAGGGGAGTTATTGCAGATGACCAAAGCGAATAAACTGAGCTTTGAAGAATCGGACTATTATGACCTGATCAACGCTAAAACGGCCTCTTTCCTGGCTGCCGCCTGTGCTGCGGGCGCATCTTCCACCTCAGACGATCCGGCAACCGTGCAGTTACTCCACGATTTCGGACAAAAAGTAGGCATGGCCTTCCAATTAAAGGACGACCTCTTTGATTATGGCAAGGAAGATGTGGGCAAACCCACCGGTAATGATATTAAAGAGAAGAAAGTAACACTGCCCCTGATATATACCGTCCATCACGCCGACCCCGTGCTAAAGAAAAAGATACTCCATATTGTAAAGCACCAGCATACCGATAAAGACAAGGTAAATTTTGTGGTGGAGGCGGTCAATCATTCCGGAGGGTTGCAATATGCTACTGAAAAAATGATGGCTTACCGCGATGAAGCTTTCGGCCTTTTATATACTTTTCCTCCTTCTCCTATCCGTGCCGCCCTGGAAGAGTTAGTGCGGTATACCACCGACAGAGCCTATTAATTTGCCCCGTTTTTGCTTTGGTACTTATTATGTTTGAATGAATGGTTAGCGCGTGGTTCGTTTTGCCGCGCATAAAAAAAGGAAGCAACCAGCAACTGGCAGATACCTCTAATAGATTAAAACCCGTGTGAAGAATAAATCTATTGTAGTGAATGAGGAATTCGAAAAAAGAATGATGGAAATTAAAGCGGTGTAATCAGCAATGAAAAAAGCTTCCGGAATTAAATTTTAAAAATAATTAACAAAAAACTATGAAAAATCCTTTTAGCTAATTACATTTGGCTTGTAGCGTTAAATAAACAACCAGAATTTAAAGAGCGTTGATAGTACTGATAGACGGTGTGACCCTGTGTTTAATGTAGTTTCCCCGCTGTGTATTGGTATTAGCAATTATTGAAAACCAAAGGAGTACAGATCGATTTAAAAATTTCACGTTCATTAATCTTTTTCCATGACTCATCGTTCATTGCAACCTGTTAGGGAAGCGCGCTGCCCCTAAAAGCCTCCGGTACGTTATGTTTTAGCAGTTGTCAGATATGGTAAAGTTATGCTTATGCTGTTCGCAGCATATTGCGGGTTAGCCTATTGCCCATCTGCCACCATGGCGTTCTCCCAGACTTAACGATAAATGATATTTCCTGAAAGGGAACAGGCCTTGCTATGCCTGTAAGTGTCAAAAAAAAATGATTGCCGGTGTAAAGCTTCTTTACGCCATGGGATTCTCATTCCTAAATATTGCATGTATGAAATACATTTACTTTTTCCTGCACCGGGGTATTTATTTTTTTGCAGCGGTGTGCCTGGTATCTACCAATACACAGGCGCAGAGTATGCTGTTTAAAAAAGCCAAGGACACACTCGGCTTAAATGCTGATTCACTGGCTTTTTCAAAAGTAGTGTCTACAAGAAGAGACACCTCGGGATATCTTCCCAACAATGAACTCTTTTTGAAAACCAGCAGGAACGGCGCTGTTTCTTCCGTAAATATTATGGAAGTAAAAAAGATGCCTTATACCAGTATCGATCAGATGCTGATTGGCAGAGTAACGGGAGTGGATATACGAACGCCATCTGCTGAACCCGGAAAACGCAACAGCGTATTTATACGCGGTACCTCTTCTCTGTTGCTGAGTAACCGTGATATCTTTTATGCACAACCCACTTATGTGGTAGATGGTGTACCACTGATCATGGACCACGCTTTTGCGTATGATATACAGCGTTTCGACTTTAACCGGATGGGCACGGAAACCAACCTGTTGTCTTTCCTGGATATCAACGATATTGAAAGCATTGAAGTGTTGAAGGATTTTGGTGCCAGCGCCAAATACGGACCCAATGCGGCCAACGGCGTCATTAATATTGTTACCAAAGCGCCCCGTGTAGGACCGATGAAAGTATCTTTGAATGCTTATGCCGGTTTGTCCTTACGTCCTTCGGTAGATGCGGTGAATGGAAAGTATGAGAGTGATTTCCGTCTGCCGTTTTATCAAAAGTATGCAGACGAAACACAGTGGCGGAACTTTCCACGTTACCTGGCCGATTCTTCCCAGGGGCGTTATTTCGGACCTGCCAACTGGGATGATCTTTTCTTAAGAAATGGATTTACTGATGGCATACAGGCTGCCGTTAGCGGTGGTACACCGTATGCTAATTTCCGTTTCAGTATAGGACAATCTTCCCAACAGGGTGTTTATGATAAAACCGGGATCAAACGCTATGATGTAAATTTTGGTATCAATATCCAGCCGATAAAGAACCTGGTATTTACCACCTATGTGGCCATCGCTAACCTGAACCGTAAACGGAATGAATTTATCCGTGACAGGGCAGGTGACGAAGATTACCTGTTTAACTACGATGCGCCTCTTTCTCCCAACAAAGCTTATCTCCAGCAATATTATACCGACCTGGAAAATACGATCAACCGGAATAAAAATAACTCCGCCCGCATCATCGCCAATGTGAAGTACAGCTTCCTGTCGCACTTTACCTGGAACACGCGTTTCGCGATCGACTACGGACAAAACTTCCGCGACTTCTTTGTACCAACCGCATTAGGTGAAGGGAATAGTTATGTATCCAATTTTGATGGATTGAATAAGCGCCTGGTATTGGATAATTCCCTGCATTACGAAAATACTTTTTCCGGTAAACATCACCTGGACGTGACGTTGGGGCAATATGGCCAATGGGATAAATGGCGCTATGATTATGGGCGTGCCTACAAAGGATCCAGTGATTATGTGAAAATATATCAACCGGGAGATGATAACAACAAGCCTGGTCGTTTTGGCAATTTCCGGCTGATGTTTAATACGAAAGACTTTACGCAGTCGCGTCTGGCTTCTTTCTATACCAACGTAGGATATAATTATGACAGCAAATATTTTGTGTCTCTGTATGTGAGAAGAGATGGTACTTCCTACCTGGATGCCAACAACCGCTGGCTGGTATCGCCTACTTTATCCGCTTCGTGGAGAGTGACCAATGAAGATTTTGCCAAAGGATCTTCCTGGCTTAGTAACCTGAATGTACGGGCCAGCTGGGGGCGTGTAGGTCGTTTGATGATGGATGAATTGTACAAGGCAGGACCGGTGTATAATGTGGATGCCGGATGGACAGGCGTACCTAATATGTCTACCTATAACGCCTTCCCGGCAATCAATGCGGCGTATGCTACGGGCTATGTGGTACCGGGCACTTCCTGGCCGGTAGTAGAGCAACTGAATGGAGGCATCGACATCGGTTTATTTCATGACCGCCTACGGGCTTCGCTGGATGTATATTCCAAAACAGACAAGAACCTGGTGCTGAAAATTCCTACGCTGGAGGAAGAAGGATACACCGGGATCGTTAAGAATGGCATGGATATCCGCAACTACGGCTACGAGTTGTCTATCGAGGCAGATGTGGTGCGGGGTAAAAAGTTCCAATGGACCACAGGCATCAACATGTATACCAACCAGAATAAATTGGTCGCCTTACCAGGTGGCCTGACCGACCTGGTAATCAGTAACCGCCGCTTTTTAGTAGGCAAACCAGTTGATCGCTACTGGCTGCTGATCAATGAAGGCATTTATAATTCAGATGCAGAAGTACCTACCAATCCTGCTACCGGTAAGAAGCAGTCGTATCTGGGCGTAACACTACGGAAGGGAGACCCCAAATGGAAAGACCTGGATGGTAATTTTGATATCAATGATAAAGACAGGGTGATGAAAGGAAGGATGGTTCCGGCCGCACAGGGTGGTTTTAGTAATACTTTTCACTATGGCGAATGGGAAGTAAATGTATTACTGAATTATGCATTTGGCGGTAAAGTGATCAACCAGGTATTAGCCGATCGTTTTGATTTTGCCAACCGCGAAGGTATTGATGATCCGAAAGCCATCAAAGAAATCAGCTGGTGGTCTAAAGTAGAAGGTGATTACAGTAAAATTCCGCAATATAATCCCTGGAGTGCCGTGTATGCGTATCAGCCTAACCAGACCTTATTCCTGGAAGATGGCTCTTATGTAAAGCTGCGTGCGTTAACCGTGGCCTACAACCTGCATACTGCCTGGATGAAAAAAGCGGGTGTAGATCATTTGCGTGTATATGGTACCGGTAACAATCTGCTTACCTGGACGAAGTACAAAGGTGGTGATCCGGAAGCAGTCAGCTATTTCGGCTATGACGAAGGCTACTACAACTGGGCTGCTCCGCGCACATTTACACTGGGCTTTAATTTTCAATTCTGATGTTAAAAAACAAGATCATGAAAAATATTGCTGTTGCCGGGATCATGCTGTTCCTGGCGGTAGGTATACTGTCCTGTAAAAAGATGCTGGACGTTCCCGGACATCGTGCCTTATCAGAAGAAAATATGTGGCAGACAAAGAATGATGCCCGTGCTGGATTATCTGCCTGTTATGCTTTAATGAGAGCAGCCATGTGCAATGAAAATGCGCACTGGGTATATGGGGACTTGCGGGGAGGAGACTTTCAGTCTACCAAACGCGGTGATCTCAAAGCCGTGGTAGAAAGTAATCTGAACGCTACTTTTTCCACTATGTCGCAATGGCGTGACTGGCGTAGATTTTATGCAGCTATTGCGCAATGTAATCTTACTATCGCCAAATTGCCACAGGTAACGGTATCAGACTATCGTTATTCACAGAACGATCTGAAGCTGGATATTTCGCAAGCCATTTATATCCGTGCTTTTCTCTACTACTATATTGTCAGGATCTGGGGAGATGTGCCACTGGTAACCAAAGTAGCGGATGGCAGTACTAAGAATATTGCAAGGGAAAACTGGCAGAAAGTACTGGACTATGCGGCCGCAGAAGCTAAAACCTGTATCGATGGTTTGCCCTGGAGGTATGATGGAAAGTCACCGGAACAGCAGGGGGACTACCGTGGCCAGGGAGAATCGCACCATAAGTCCATTACGATTACTAAAGGAATGGCCTATACGTTGCTGGCACATATTTATTCCTGGCAGGGTAAATACGATAAAGCGCTGGAATATGCGGATATCGTAGTTAACACTACTTCCAGCAGCGGCTACAATTTTGTAAGCGTGGGAGAGCTTACCAGGCTGGATGGTGCTTTCCGTGGGCGTTTTGACTGTAACATTTTCCAGGTAGATATGAACTTTGACCATGCGGAAATTTCTTCTACCGGACAACTGGAAGACTGGACATTACGGGATCCTTATATACCTAAGCGGGAGTCTGAAATATATGTTCCGAGAGATACGGTGTTAAAGATTTACGCAGAGCCGCATGAACAACGTCCTGCTTACTTTTTTACCAAGCTGGAAGATACCTATCCTATCTTCTTTAAGATGAAGCAGATCAACAGCAGTGTGACCAATCCTGTATTGAAAATGTACGCCTCCTGTATTATTGTATTCCGTTATGAAGAACTATTCCTGTTACGTGCAGAAGCGAAAGCCCGGTTGGGAATGACGGATGAGGCACAGAAGGATTTAAACCGGATACGTAACAGCAGGGCGCTCAAAAATGTGAATGCAGCTACCAGCGGAGAAGCGCTGCTGGATGCTATTTTGCTGGAACGCCGCCGGGAACTGATGGGAGAAGGCTGGTACTGGTATGACCTTGTACATTTTAAGCGTATTCCTCAATACAGCAAGCTTACACAGGCGGACGTAGATAAAGGTGCTGCCTACTGGCCCATATCACAGGAGGCGTTGTCCAACAATCCATCCCTGATTCAAAATAGTTTCTGGAAATAATAAATCACTGCCATGAAAAAAATGCTATTACTGCTGGCGCTCACCGGGTGTTTTGCCTGCAAAAAAGGGATGCAGGACTATCGCAATGCGAAACCTGTATCCGAAGTGGGCGTAAGTACTTATGATTTCCTCAAGGCACAGGGCACCTTATATGACACCCTGTTAAGGATCATAGACAGCGTACATCTTACAGAAACATTAAAAAATGATAAGGTCACTTTTTTTATACCACAGGATAACAGCATTGAAACGGCCATGCGTAATGTGAATTTCGCACGGATACGTTTGGGAGACCCTGGTAACTGGACCATGGACAGCATTCCATTAAAGGTATGGGATAGTCTTTTACGCCGGTATATTCTGCAGGGCATCGTAGATGCTGATTCATTACGTTATGCAGATGGCGCCGACCTCGTATCGCTGTACAAACACGGCATGAATGGGAAGATGAGTCGCACCAATGCTTCCGGCGCTGTGGGCGGTGGTACGGAAGTGATACAGTTCAGCGACCGTAATGATTCCCGGTTCATCAAGGACTGGTCTATTGTTCTGACGCAGAACGTGGATATCAAAACAAAAAATGGGCTGATGCATATCCTGGAAAGCAGACATGTTTTTGGGTTTACTTCTTTTGTTGGCAAGGCCTATCCTAAATCACTGGAACCTATTCAGGGCCCTTACCTCGGCTACCCGATTGAAATACCGGGTATTGTAAATGCGGCAGACTATGACGAAGGTCCTAAAGAGGTGGCATTCCATTACAATAACGGTAATGGTAATCATGCTTATCGTCCGGATGCACCAGGTACAGAAAACTGTTCTGAAGGAGATAACCAGGTAAGTCCCGGTGGCGGCTACAACATAGGCTGGACCAGTGATGGCGACTGGGTAAGATATACCGTGAATATTAAAGAAGCTGGAAAATATAAAGTAGAACTGAGAATAGCCGGAAACGGTGGCGGTATTATTTATCTCTCGATAGATGGTGTAACCGTATCAAATGAAATTCCCATACAGGGAACAGGTGGCTGGCAAAACTGGCAGGGTGCATTTGGCACCGCCGATTTACCACAGGGTAAGCACCTGATGAAAGTGGTGATGAAGAAGGCTAACCTGAATCTGCACCGTGTTATTTTCACTAAAATAAATTAATCAGCCATGAACCCGCAAGTATATAAATATGCAATTATTGGCCTGCTGACAATGATGGCAACCAGCTGTTATAAAAGTTTGTTGCCGAAAGAAAAAGAACATTTCAGTAACAATGCCAGTTTCGATGGTGATCTCTATGCTGCAAATTTTGGCCGCACCAACGTGTTCTATGGCAAGTTTAATCCGGATTACTCCACTCAGCCCCTTACGTTTGAGCTACAGAATATTGCCGGCCCCAATGGTCAGCCTGTACCCGCATTAAGAGAAGAGATAGATACCTGGCAATGGAAGACTTATTATAGCGGCACAGAGAAAAGTGTGGAAGAAATTAATGCCAAGCGGATACCTGTGAAAAGACCGGTATTGGATATCAAACCTAATTCCGGAGACCTGGTATTCTGGGCTACTGATACCTCGAAGTTGAAGCCCGGTACTTATACCTTCGACATTTTTGTGAAGAACAACGGCGGGCAAAAAACGTTTCAGAAAAGAAAGTTGCAGCTTGCACGGCCACGCCCTTATGAACCCTATGAATTCGATGATTTTACAGGGCTACGCAAACCTCTGGACAAGGGTGGGGTGATTCATCCTACTGTGATTGGTGTGCAGGACAAGCAGAATAATTTTATTACATCGGATAATGTCACGGTTTATTTCCGGAAAACAGGCACCGCAAAGAATTCACTCTCTATTAAGTTTTTTGATGCAGATTCCGCGGCGATCAGGCTACCCGCTTTTAATATTACCAAATGGGATAGTCTTGTTTACAGAAGTAATACCATCCAGCAAATGGTTCCTTTTGCATTTAACCGGAAAATGACGCAGGATAGTACCGTAGTTACCTGGGATATCACCAATCCCTTCCCGGTGCTGGCGGATGTAGGTATCAATGAACAAGCCGCTATTGGTTTTCTCTATGAAAGGGTTTCATATGGTCAGCGTACCCAGGCCGCACTGGGACTGACGTTCACCATCTTTGAGGCAGGCAGCTGGGAGGTCATCTTTAAGTTTAAAGTGAATCCCAAGTTTGCCAATGATTAACCAGGTAACTGTATTCTGAAAACATTAAAATTTCCGTGCCATGAATAAACGGTACTCAATATTGCTGGTGATTTTTTTCCTGCTACTTACAGGAGCCAGCTATACGGTATATGCCCAGGAGGCAGTTACCATCAAAGGTAGGGTAACGGATGCCGCTTCGAAAGAGGGAATTCCGGGGGTTACTATCATTGATATAAAAAATAATAAAGGTTTGGGGGTAACAGATCCAACAGGGCAGTTTACGATTAAAGTAGAACCAGACAAAACCATTCAGTTCCGGTATATCGGTTATCGTTTTGAAACGATGAAGATCGGAAAGGTAACTGTATTGAATGTTACACTTTCGCCGGAGAATAAATCCCTGAAAGAGGCCGTGGTAGTAGGTTATCAGAAGCGTACCAAAGAAACTGTTTCCGGTTCGGTAGCGGTAATTTCCGGTAAAGATCTGCAGGATGTACCGGTATCTAATATCCAGGAATTATTGCAGGGTAAAGTAGCAGGGTTAAATATTCAGAATAACTCAGGTGCACCGGGTTTTCGTGGTACCATGTCCGTTAGAGGTGTATCTCAGCTGAATGTAAGTGGAAGTGGAGACCAGGCTTACCTGGCCAGTAATAACCCGCTGTTGGTGATAGACAATGTGCCGGTAGATTTTGATGGAGGCATATCACAATCCATGTTACAGCCGGGAGCTGCTACCGGGCCACTGGCGCTGATTCCTCCGGAAGACGTACAGTCTATTGAAGTGATGAAAGATGCACAGGCGACCGCCTTGTATGGTTCCAGGGGAGCAAACGGTGTAATTGTAGTGACCACCAAGCGTGGTAATTCACCTACACCTATCATTGATGTCAACAGCAGCATCTTCGTTAATTTCCCGCCTAAGTTAAGGCCCACCATTGGTGGTAATGAAGAGCGGAGGTACCGTATTAACTCTATCCTGGCTAACTCCCGGGATATACAGGAAGCGCGGGACCGCTTGTCTGACCTGGATGCACTGTTCCTGACAGACAGTTTGAATGCTTTCTTTAATAATTCCACTGACTGGCAGGGCTTATTTTATCAGACCACGATGAATACCAACAATAACGTGCAGGTGAGTGGTGGTAATATCAAGATGAACTATAAGGCCAACTTTGCCTACCAGATGAACCAGGGGGTATTGAAAAACACCGGTTTTAATAAGTATAGCCTGAATATGCAACTGAATATGCAGCCCAGTAAAAAACTGCGTATTGGCGCACAGTTATTCAGCGCGCTGGGACAAAAGCAACGTGGTAATGGCGGTGGTCTCACCGACAATGGTGCAGGTAGTTCTTTTACCACTTCGTTATTGCCCGGTCCTTCCAAGTTTGTGGGTAATCCTCAGCTGGATGGTTATGAGAACAACGTGGACGATAATAACACCGTTAACTTCAGAGGCTTTGTGGATATCGATTATGAAATTATCAACAACCTGCGGATCAACTCCACTACTTCATATGATTACTATACCGATACCAGGGACCAGTTTAAGATGTCGTTTTCCAACAATAATGCGACCCGCTTATATGGTTTTGTAGGCAGACATGATGAGCTGAATACCCGAAATGGTGTGAACTATAGCTACAGCTCCAACAAAAAGGACCTGGAAAAAGGTAATAACATTTACGCCAGCGTTTTCAGTGAAATAAATATTAAATCAGATGATCAGCATGTGAGAGATGTGCGTAATGGTCCTAATGATTACTACTGGGGCCCCCGCGGTTATTCTCCCCGTTTTTATCCAGGTAACGTATGGAACAATGCCAATGAAGTGAATGTAAATGGTACACCGGTATCTTATGTGTATCATGCTGCTTCCTGGGCTGGTTTCCTGTCTTATAACTTCCGCACCAAATATAGTGTGGATCTGGCTTACCGCCTGGATGGAAGTTCTGCGGCGGGTATTAATAATCCCTATACCAAAAATCCTTCTGTTGGTTTCCGCTGGAATTTCAATAAAGAAAACCTGATGCGCCGGCTTAACTGGCTGGATTATGGATCTATCCGTACCACCTATGGTGTTAACAGCCGGCCTACTGCTACTATTCTTAATTCGCTGGGTGTATATAAAAGTGTGCCTGGTTATAACAACAGTAACTCTACGATACCGGAATTTGATGTGTTGGCGAATCCTTCCATGGAGCCGGAAAAATCATCACAATTCAACTTTGGGGTAGACCTGGGTTTATTTAGGGGTCGCATTGAAATCATTTACGACACTTATTACAAGAACAACTACAACCTTGTAAGGGATGCTTTTTTACCTAATTCTACCGGTTATAATAAGATGCAGGTAAATGGTGGCGCCATTGTAAACTATGGCCATGAGCTGTCTATTACAGGACGTCCGATCGTACATCTCAATCCAAAAGGCCTGCAGTGGACCGTCAGTATCAATGGAGCTTATAATAACGGAGTACTCACAGAGTTACCGGGTGGATCACAGTTCTATCTGAATATCGATGATAGGAATTACCAGTCTATCGCGCTGAAAGTGGGTAGAAATCCGCAGAGTAACTACTTATTCCAGACAGACGGGGTGTATAGGAACACCTCTGATGTACCCGTAGATCCTATCAGGGGCGTACGTTATAAAGCCAATGCAGGGCCGGGGTCCCAGTTTTTTCAGGCGGGTGATCCTATCTGGAGGGATTTGAACGGAGATTATGCATTGAGCGATGCAGACTATATGATTATGGGTAATCCTGAACCTTCTATAACAGGTGGTTTCAACAATACCTTCAGCTACCGTAATTTATCATTGAGCGTATTTTGCACTTATCTGCTGAATCGCAGCATTTTGAATAATGCTATTGCCGCCAGGATATACCGGTTACAATACCCGGATGCCCAATCCATTACCGGGGTAGCAGAAGGACCGGTAAACCTGTACGATATCAGCCAGCTGAATTACTGGAAACGGCCTGGCGATGTAGCTTCCCGTCCGGCGATCGTAGGCTCTTTTGATCATGATTTGTTAGTGAGGCCTAACCGCCTGAATCAAAGCCTGGTGATGGAAGATGGTTCTTATTTTAAGATCAACCAGATTACGATGGCGTATCAGTTCCGCGACTTTGATTTCATGAAGCGGTTAAAGCTTCGTGTGTTGCGTGCATACTTCACCGCCTACAACGTAGCCATCTTCTCCAAATATTCCGGTCCTAATCCGGAAACCGTTACTTCACTGGGAAGGGATGATATCAATGGATATCCTGCTGCCAGTAGTTTCACATTTGGTATAGGCGCTCAATTTTAATCACGTTTAAATTATTTTCAGATGAACAAATGGTATAAAATAGGAATCCTGATTTGTCTGCTGGCAGGCGCAGGTGCCTGTAAAAGATTTCTGGAAGTAAAGCCACTGGATACACTTTCCGGGAAAGACTTCTGGAAAACAAAGCAGGATGCAGAAAGTGCGATCAATGGTGCTTATGGTATTTTGTTGAATAAATTTACAAGCAGCATCTTATATAATACAGGTGATTTCAGAGCGGGTAACTGGAACTGGTTTGGGAAAAGCAATCTGAAGGCGCTTGGTCAGAATCAGATGCTGAATACCGGAAATGGTGATGGCGCCGAAAATCCGCGGAACTGGAAAGAATTTTACCAGGCGATCGCCCTGGCAAACCTGTGTATAGACAGGATTCCCGGAATGGAGGATCCTAACTTCGGCAGCAGAGATAAAAAAGCACTTACCGCTGAAGCCAGGTTTATCCGTGCATTTACTTATTTCTACATCGTAAGGTTATATGGAGACGTTCCATTACAGATAGACGCGTACAGTACGAAACTGTTACCCCGGGAAAAAATGCTGACGGTGCTGGATTTTTGTTTAAAAGACCTGGAAGCGTGTAAAGAGGATTTGCCAATTGCCTATGATGATCCTACCAACAGGGCCGTGAGAGGTACCAAGGGCGCTGCGTTGGCTTTAATGGCGCATATCAATATGTGGGCAGCCGGATTTGATAAAGCGAATGAACATAAGTACTGGGAACAAACTGCTGCGTTGGGAAAGGAGATAATGGACCTGAATGTGTATAAGTTGTTGCCTTATACCAAAGAAACCTTCCTGGCCATATTCAAAGGGCGTTCAGAAGAAGGCATTTTTGAACTGTCGCTGGATGCCAACTATGGCGGTAAGTTTCACTCGCTGATTTGTCAGTGGACCCTGCACGAACCTTATATCCATGATAAAATTGGAGGCAGAAGCGAAATTACTCCGATGATCAGACACCTGGACCGGATCTATCCCAGGGGAGAAACGGACAAAAGACTGGATCTGTGGTTTTATAATGCTTACAACACAGACCAGACCCCGATGTTCCTGAAATTTTCGGCGATCACTGATCCTGAAACAAGAGACTACGATGCCAACCTCATTTTTTTCCGTTATGCAGATATCATTTTGCTGAGAGCAGAAGCGTTGGCTTACCTGAATAAGCCTGCTGAATCTATCGAGATGTTGAACCTGGTACGGGACAGAGCGGGGGCTAAATATTATACCGGCAGTGGTGGTAAAGCATTACAGGATGCGGTGTTTTTAGAAAGAGAAAAAGAAATGATGGGAGAAGGGCATTTATGGTATGACCTGATCCGCACCGGCAGAATTATGGATAAGAATGTGACAGAGAACTCGCTGACACAGCAGCAGATGGATATGGGTGCATGGACCTGGCCTATATCGAGTGATGCTGTAAAGAACAACCCACTGGTGACCAGAAATCAATATTGGATACAATAACTGTTAAAATATTTACTATGCGCAAGCTGTTGCCCTTAGCCGGCATCCTGTTGTTGGTAGGATTATTTATATCTGCCTGTAAAAAGGATTACTATATAGACGGAGGTTTGGCAGATCCTCATTATAACGGTACCATCTACGATTACCTGGTAAAGAATCCCTACCTGTTTGATACTGTTGCTTTAATAGTAGAGAAAGCAGGAATGAAAGAGATGCTGCAAAATGATTCTGTTACTTTTTTTGCACCTACTGATCAGAGCATTGGAGACGCGCTGCGTGCCCTGAATGAACTCCGCTATCGGATGGTGGAAGATAGTGCACAGCTGTCGGATATTCCGGGCAGTGTATGGCGTGATTTCCTGTTGCGGTATATCATGAAAGGAAAACATACCGCCAACCAGTTTGCGCGGGTGGACCCTGCTAACTGGTACGCCTATCCGGGAATTAATTATGTAATGGCCGGTGGTTATATACTGAACATTGGGCTGCAGTATCAGGATTATAACGGTGTAGAAGCAGTAGGAGCACGTATCCTRCTGCTGACAGATATCACCTTTGATCCTGTCACCTTCCGGAATAATCCGTATGTAAATGTTGCTTCCTCGGATATTCAACCCACCAATGGCGTAATACATGCCCTGAATATCAAGCATACATTTGGTTTCCGGGGTGACTTTGTAAGAACGGCAGAACAGGTGTTGCAGAATCAATAATCTATTAACGCATTCTCTATGAAAAGATATATTTATTTAATAGTACTCCTGGCTGGTTTGGGCGCCTGTAAAAAGGAAGCCGTGAATACTAACGGGAAAAATCCTTACCAGGAAACGGTCTTGCCTGCCATTTATATTAACAAGGATGGTATCAATCCTGTCAAGGGGCATGTAGGAGATGAAGTAGTGATCGCCGGGAAAGGGTTTGAAAAGAGTAAGGATAAATTATCCATTCTTTTTAATGGGGTAAAAGCTACCATCATATCACTAACGGATACGACTGTACGTGTAAAAGTGCCTGCACAGGCAGCTACCGGAAATGTAGCGGCGCAGGTAGAGCAGCAATACTTTTTTGGTCCGTTTTTCCGTGTGCAGGGAGTATTCGAAATGGATACACTCTATCCGAGCGGAGTGGGCGCAAACGATGTTATCACCGATATGATCCCGGTAGAAAACGGGAAGTACCTGATAGTAGGGAACTTTACGAACTACGGCGGCAGCGGTAAACCAGGAGGGTTGAACCGGGTGGCCAGGATGAATCATGATGGCACCGTGGATGGAAGTTTTGGCCCGGATAATAAAAATGGTACCAATACCCTGGTGCGCACAGCAGTAATGTTGCCGGGAACAGCTAACAAATACCTGGTAGCCGGATCCTTCAACAATTATGAAGGAGTAGGTTATGTTAACAGCATCGCTCTGCTGAATAATAACGGATCGCTGGCTGCAAACAGAATAGCACTGCCCTCCGGAAAGGATCTCGCGGTATCTATACTCAAAGGTGGTATTTCCGGGTCGGTTGATAATATGCATGTACAGGCAGATGGAAATATCTTACTGACAGGAGGTTTTCGTTTTTATGTGCAACCCAACTTTATGCTGACCAGTTCATTAGGGCTGGATTCYGTTCACCTGGATTCCATACAGATTAATGGTCTGGTGCGTTTAACACCGGATGGTGGTATTGACAGTACTTATAATTATGATCTGGTGAAACATATGGGCAATGAAGGCCCCAATGGATTTATCAATAAATCTATCCTGTTACCGGATGGCAAGCTGCTGATAGCCGGCACCTTTACCAAATACAACGGGCAGCCGGTGAATCGTATAGCACGACTGAATACAGATGGTTCACTGGACCCTTCTTTTATTGTTGGCGCCGGTGCAGACCGGGGTATTGATAACATGGAACGGCAGGCAGATGGGAAGATCCTGTTGACTGGCAGCTTTAATAACTATGGCGGCATTCCTGTGCCGCATTTAGCCCGTATTAATGATAACGGAGTAGTAGACCCTACTTTTAATGTTGGCAAAGGCACCAGCGGGTTTATTTACAATATCAGTTTCATGCCGGGTGGACAAATTATTCTCAGCGGTATCTTCAATAAGTTTGGGGACCTGGAACGGAACAATGTCATTGTGCTGAACGCAGATGGTTCTATTCATCCTACTTTCAACAGCAATGGAGGCATTACACTCAGTCCCAGCGCCAACAGCGGAGGTATCCTGAAAATAGTACAGCAGGCGGGAGAAAAATCTATGCTGGTAGCAGGAAGTTTTACCCGGTACGATTATCGGGTAGCCAACCGGATTGTACGGATTACTTACCCTTAATCCCTGAAAGCAGCGTACCTTTAGGCGGCTAAAGTATATGCATGTCAGTTTTCCCGGAGATTATAAAGAGTATTTCGTCACAACACCAGCAACATAAAAATCTGAATCTTTTTTATGGCGGAAAAAGCGCTGCACTGGCGTGGACGCCTTATACCAAATACCTGCTGGCAACTTACCCGAAAGAAATTTTACAATTAAATACGGATGGGTTGACAGCAGGTTTGGTTAATTATCTCACGGAACAGGCTCAACTGGCCTTTTGCGCGGTAAACCAGTATATGAACGTTTCCGGTGCTGCCGGTGAATCATTAAAAGCCGTATACCGGGCATTACTGGATGATATTATCCGTATCCTTAAAAGCAAACGCACCGATTTCGGCGGACTGGAAGAACTGCATGGGGAGCGTTTAACACAGTGGTTATTGCAAACCAATCCATTTGTGCGGGAATTAAACGGGGTGAATCAGCAACATGTACAGGGTGTTGTTTGCGCGGAATACTCTCCCGCTATGCAACTATCAGTATTGCGTCTGGATCCGGCCACCATGAAAGGACCGGTATTGGATATAGGTTGTGGACAACGTGCTTACCTGGTGCGGCATTTACAGGAACAAGGCATTGCAGCTACCGGCATAGACCGGTTTATTGAACATACAGAAGATTACCTCGTAGCTACCGACTGGCTGGAATATCCGCTGGAAACGGGATACTGGGGCACCATTATTTCCAATCTTTCTTTCTCCAATCATTTTCTGCATCATCATCAGCGTAGCAATAGTGAATATCTGCGGTATGCCCGCAGGTATATGGATATCCTGGCAGCGCTCCAACCCGGCGGCAGCTATCATTATGCGCCCCAATTACCGATGATTGAGGCTTATCTGCCGGCAGACAAATACCTCATTGAACATTACAGCGTAGGAGATCACTTTAAGAATACGGTGATTACCAAAAGATAGTTATACGTACCTTCGCCGCTATGGCATACGATCCGGGACAAATCGAAAAGGTGATTGCACAAACACAAAACTGGATCAGGGAACTGGTGATAGGTTGCAATTTCTGTCCGTTTGCAGGCAGAGAGGTAAAGCGTAATAGTATACGTTACGAAGTGAGTGAAGGCACTACGCTAAGTACTGTCAAGGCCGATTTCCTGCAAGAATGCCTGCTGCTGGACAAAGATCGGGACATAGCTACTACGTTACTGATTTTACCGGATGCCTTCCCGGTATTCCGCGATTACCTGGAGCTGGTAACGGCTGCTGAAAAGCTGATCCGCCAAAAGAAGTACGAAGGAACTTACCAGGTAGCCGGATTTCATCCGCTTTACCAGTTTGCCGGCACTGCTCCACAGGATGCCGCCAATTATACAAACCGCTCTATTTACCCCATGCTGCATATTTTGC
The DNA here is from genome assembly GCF_056399985.1 of Chitinophaga sp. 01L420. Lineage (NCBI taxonomy): Bacteria > Pseudomonadati > Bacteroidota > Chitinophagia > Chitinophagales > Chitinophagaceae > Chitinophaga > Chitinophaga sp. 01L420. Next base: position 131,206 of record NZ_JBFTSK010000030.1, on the reverse strand, counting down.
GGGAAGAAGATATCGAAAAAGCGTTGTTGCATTATCCTCATCCGGAGCAGATCCCGGAGCGCAACGTCAACTTTGCCCGTGAAAAAGGTACCGCCTATATGAAAATGCTCCGAGATAGTTGTTTTTAGGCGCCTGTTGCTATCGTAGAATTTCTGGCTATTAAAGAAGATGGAATCACCTGTTGTTGTTCCTGCAGCGGAAAACTGCTGCTTTTCAGCGCCTTGAATAGTAAGGCTGCCGCGGCTTTGCCCATATCAAATGCTGGCTGGGATATGGTGGTGAGGGAGGGGTTTAGGAATCTGGCGGTGCTGAGATTTGAGAATCCTATAACCTGCAGGTCCTGGGGGATACGCAGTTGCAATGCTTCACATACCTCGTAAACAGCGGTCGCCAGTTTTTCAGTAGTAGCTATTACACCGTCATAATGTTGCTCCCGGAACACCTTTTTAAGGAGTTGATGAGTGGCAATGGGGTCGTTGGAGCAATAGGTGATAGCGGCACTGTTCAGCGGAAGCTGATGGTCGGCCAGCGCCTGCTGAAAGCCTTCTGCGCGTCTGTTGCTGATAGAAAGATGCCTGGAAGCAGATAAGAGGCCAATATGACGACATCCACCTGCTATAAGGTGCGTGGTGGCTTTATAGGCCGCGATAGCATCATCTGTGGTGATTTTGGCTGCAGTTACCGCTTCGCATACCCGGTCAAAGAAAACGATGGGTATTTCCTTTACCAGTTGTTCGAGTCCATGTTGAGCGGCGGCTGTTTCGGTGGTCACGGAAATCAGCACGCCATCTACCCGCCCGCTTTGAAAGTCTTTCAAAATAGCCTGTTCTTTCCCGAAATTTTCATGCGTGAGGTAAATCAGCACATGGTATCCTTTTTCCTGGGCTACCGATTCAATACCGTTAATCGCTTCTGCAAAAAAGCTGTCGGCTACTTCCGGAATCACCACTGCGATGGTATTGCTGGCTTTTTTTCTCAGGCTGCTGGCATAAGGATTAGGCACGTAATTGAGCTCAGATGCCAGTGCCAGCACCCGCTGCTTGGTTTCTTCGCTGATTTCATGACTGTTACTCAACGCTTTCGAGATAGTAGCGGTGGATAACTGCAACCTTTCCGCGAGCATCCTGATCGTGACATTTTCCATATGGTAGCCTATGTTACTTAATCGGTTAAGTAAATAAAGTTATTCTATTATGCGGAAGATTTTTAAAAAGATCGCATATTTAGAGCAGGATATATTCTTCTTTTCCACGAACTTTCTAAAAATCTGATATTATGGATAACGTTAACGGACAACCTAATCCTGCACCGCTTCAATCGCTGGATCAATGGGAAGATGATTTACTCGAGCGCTATCCGGATCCTGCCAATATTAATAAGGAGAAAAGCACAGCTGAATTCCGTAATTATGATGCGCCACCCAGGGATACCGTACGTGAATTTTACCGGTTGAATCATACCTACCAGTCTTATGCATTTGTAAAGCAGAAAGAACAGGAATTTCTTTCTTTCAATAAAAGAGAAATGTCGGTATGGGATGCATTTGATTTCCTGAATCAACTGGTAGATGATTCCGATCCTGATACAGACCTGGATCAGTTCCAGCATTTGCTGCAAACCTCTGAAGCGATTCGTGCTGATGGTCATCCGGACTGGATGGTATTAACAGGTTTGTTTCATGACATGGGCAAAGTATTGTGCCTGTTTGGAGAGCCGCAATGGGCAGTGGTAGGAGATACTTTCCCGGTAGGTTGTGCATTTTCCGACAAGATCGTTTTTCCTGAATTCTTCAAAAATAATCCGGATATCAACAACCCCGATTATAACACCAAATACGGCGTATATGAACCTAACTGCGGTTTGCGTAATGTACACCTGAGCTGGGGCCATGATGAATATGTTTATCAGATGATGAAGGATCATTTGCCGGAACCAGCTTTGTATATGCTGCGTTACCATTCCTTTTATCCGCAGCATAAAGAACATGCCTACGGCCATTTAATGGATGCACATGATGTGGAAATGTTTAAATGGGTAGACCTGTTCAATCCATATGATTTGTATTCCAAGAGTCCTGTTCCGCCGGATTGGAAGGTATTGAAACCTTATTACCAGGATCTGGTTGCCAAATATTTGCCCACTACTTTAAAGTTCTAACCGGAGAATAAGGTAGGCAGAGGATTATCGGGGATGGGTGCAGGCGTTTAAATCACATGACATCCATCCAGGTAATCCTCTTTGATTTTTTTCCACCCGGGAAAGTGATTATATTCCATCCAGGTATTTTTTATATCCACGTCAATAAACAACTGCTGATCAACCCGATCCACTTATGAGTAATCAACTTGTCTTAAAAGACTACCTGGTATTTGCATTGTATTTTGTGATTGTTGCGTCGTATGGCTATTGGATTTATAAGAGAAAGAAAAAGGGGGTTGTAAGTGCCTCCAAGAATTTTTTTCTGGCAGAAGGTTCTCTCACCTGGTGGGCTATTGGTGCTTCCATCATTGCGTCTAATATTTCAGCGGAGCAGTTTATAGGAATGAGCGGTGATGGCTTCTTTGTAGGCATTGCGGTATCTGTATATGAATGGGTAGGTGCCGCCGCCCTGATCATAGTAGCGGTGTTCCTGATGCCGGTGTATATCAAAAACAAGATCTACACCATGCCGCAGTTTCTGAAAACGCGGTATAATGAAACAGTGGCGTTAATCATGTCCATCTTCTGGTTGTTTTTGTATGTATTTGTAAACTTAACTTCTATCCTCTACCTGGGGGCACTGGCTATCAACGGACTGCTGGGTGGTGCTTACTTTCATGAGGTGATGGTGGCATTGGCTATCTTCTCCGTTATTATTACCCTGGGCGGTATGAAAGTAATTGGTTATACCGATGTAATACAGGTAGGCGTATTGATAATAGGAGGACTGGCTACCACTTACATGGCATTAACGGTAGTCAGTGAAAAATTCGGTATGGGAAAAGATGTGCTGGCCGGATTTAATATCCTGATGCAGGAAGCACCTGATCATTTTCACATGATGTTAAAGAAGCCTGCAGCAGCGGCGCCGCAGGATTATGTCAATAAATACCTGATATTGCCCGGATTTGGAATGTATATCGCGGGGCAATGGATCAGCAACCTGAATTACTGGGGTTGTAATCAGTATATCACACAACGTGCGCTGGGTGCAGATCTGCAAACTGCCCGCACGGGTATTTTATTTGCCGGCCTGCTCAAAATACTGATGCCGGTGATTGTAATGCTGCCGGGAGTAGTGGCTTATGTGTTGTATCAGCATGGACATTTGCCACAACTGGAAGGCGGGCATAAGGATGGTGCTTATGCTGCTATCCTTACCTTACTGCCCGCGGGCCTGAAAGGGTTGGCGGTTGCCGCCTTAACGGCCGCCATTGTAGCATCGCTGGCGGGGAAGTCCAATAGTATCTCCACTATTTTTACGTTAGATGTTTACAAGAAATATATCAACACGCAGGCGGATGAAAAGCAACTGGTGTGGATCGGAAGACTCACCATTGTAGCTGCGATTATTATTGGTGTGATATTTACCTGGAATGATCTGCTGGATATCGGCGGTGCAGGTGGTTATACTTTTGTGCAGAAGTATTCCAGTTTTATTAGTCCTGGCGTATTTGCCACTTTTATTTTGGGGATGTTCTGGAAAAGAACCAGTGGTACTGCTGCGATTGCAGGTATTATTACGGGTTTCGCGGCTTCGCTGTTTTTTAACCAGGTGGCGGTACGGATATTTGGTCCGGAAACCATTCTCTACACTGCTTTCCACAATGCAAAGGGAGAATATGAAATTCCTTTCTTTATTAGTCTGGGATGGTCTTTCCTGACTACTGTGCTGGTGATGGTGGGGATTAGCCTCGCAGGGCCCAAAGTGAGTGCCAAAGCGTTTGCGCTGGATTATGAAATGTTTAAACTGAAACCGTCTTCCGTGATATTAATTGTAACAATTTTGTTGTTGTTGTCAGTTATTTATGTGAAGTTCTGGTAAAGATTTTTTATATACTCACTGTCTACTTGTTATTATAGCTGTTGCACTTTTTGCAGCAGCTATTTTTTTTGGACAGGTGGGAGTATAAAAACCGCCCCCAACATGCATATTAGTTTGCATGTTGGGAGCGATTTTTTTTATACTGTACTTACAACCTTACTACAATTTTTCCTTGTGTTTTACCGGTAGCTATCTGTTCATGTGCCAGTCCGATTTCTTCAAAGCGGAAAGTATGGGAGATATCAGAGTGCAGGGCGCCCTGTGCCAGCAGTGCTGCTATAGATTTGATGTCATCGCCGTTAGATATTACGTTCAGGCGGTGTATATATACATCTTTGTCGGCGGCTTTTTGTTTTAAATCATCATCGAAGAATACCAGCAGGCTAATCAGCCGGCCTCCTTTTTTAGTGGCAGCCAGGGAGCGTTCCAGGTGTCCGGGGATGCCCAGAGAGTCGATTACAATGTCTGCGTCGGTAACTACCTCTTCGAATGCCTGTTGGGTGTAATCGATGTGTTCATCGGCGCCAAAGCTTAGAACGGCTTCTTTTTTAGCGGAAGCAGAAGTACCGATTACATGGGCGCCGAAGTGTTTGGCTATTTGTACGGCATAGTGACCAACGCCACCGGCGGCAGCATGAATCAGGACTTTATCGCCTTTCTTTATTTTGCCATAGGTAACCAGCGCCTGCCAGGCGGTGAGTGCCGCCAGTGAGGCGGCAGCCGCCTGATCATGAGAGGTATTGGCCGGCTTCGCCGCCAGATGGCTGGCAGGTGCGGCTACGTATTCCGCATATGCTTTACCATGACCACCAAAATTGACCATACCGAATACTTCATCGCCCGTGCTGAAGTCGGTTACGTCTTTACCGGTGGCCACCACTTCGCCGGAGATATCCCAGCCCAGGATGATGTCTTCCCCTGCGGTGGGTTTCAGGATGGACTGCAGCGCTGCTTCATTACCTCTTACGAAGTTATCTACCGGGTTGATGCCGATCGCTTTATTGCGTACCAATACCTCATTATCTTTTATAGCCGGAGCGGGAATGTCTTTAATCACCAGGTTTTCCACGCCGCCATTCTGTTGTAATACGATTGCTTTCATATCTGAAAAATTTGTTTTTGTGATTTGATGAGTCAAAATTCCAATAAATTTGCAGGTATCCCCTTGTACAAACAGGGGTTCATTTTGTACATTATCAGGTTATGGAAGTAGTAAACCTTTTTAAGCCGTTTGACATCATGTATGTGGAGGAGGAAACCTGTCCTATGGGGCAGCACCGGAACAATTTTTTTGAACTGGTGTATATCCTGAAAGGTACAGGTATGTTGCATAATAACCAGCACAGCTTTGAGTATGAGCCGGAAAACCTTTTCCTGTTTATGCCCCAGGATACTCAATATACCAGGATAAAAAGCAGAACCGCCTTTCTGTTCATCCGTTTTAACGGCATTTACCTGGAAGCACAGCGCACAGATAACAGCCATAGCAACCTGGGTGACTGGGCCAAGAAGCTGGAGTATATCTTTCTGAATAATCATCATTTTCCGGGCTGTATTTTGCGTAATACAGATGATAAGCCGATAGTGAGGGCGTTGGTGAATGCGTTGATCCTGGAGTATCCTAAGGAGCAATCCCTGCGTAATGAGGTGGTGCAGCAGCTGGTCAATACCATTATTACCATCGTAGCCCGTAATGTATCGCTGGTGCAACCGGAAAAACCGGTGGTGAACAGTGAAGTCTCGAACGAAATCCTCAGTTACATACACCAGAATATATACTATCCGGAAAAGTTACGCTCAGAGAAACTGGCCGCGAAGTTTAACATCTCACAAAATTATATCAGTGAATATGTGAAGAAGGTAACCGGTGAAAGCATACAGCGCTACGTGACTAATTATAAGCTGAAGCTGGTGGAAACACGTTTACAGTACAGTGATATGCGGATGAGTGAAATAGTGGAGGAGCTGGGCTTTACAGACGAAAGTCATTTAAACAGAACGTTTAAAAAATATACAGGGTATAATCCTACTGATTTCCGGAAAAAGATGTGGGCGGAACAGAATTATCAGCCGGGTATGAGCGGCTGATAATTCTGTGTTTTTTTACATAGTCAGCAATACCGCCACATAGTGACAAATGGCTGCTGCCAGTACCAGGAAATGCCAGATAGCATGCGTATAGGTGTATTTATCCCAGATATAGAAAATAACGCCTATTGTATATAAGCCTCCACCAATAGCCAGCATGATCATCACCGGGAGGGGGATACTCTCAAAAAAACGGCGGCCCCCGGCCACCATAATCCAGCCCATGGCCAGATAGATGATGGTAGACACAATATCATATTTCCCCGTAAACCATATTTTGAAGAGTACGCCAAAGAGTGTAAGTCCCCATAACACCGATAAGAGGGTAATTCCCAGGGCATTATTCATGTATACCAGCAAAAAAGGGGTGTAGGTGCCGGCAATTAAAAAGTAAATGCTGATATGGTCAAATACAAGGAACAGCTTTTTAATAGCCACTTCCTGTGATAGATGATAGATGGTGGAATTGGTAAAAAGTAATATAAAGCAGAAGGTGTATATACAGGCGCCTACTATACCGGGCGTATTATTATGCGTAGCGGCAATACCTGCCAGCATCGGTAGCGCACTCACTCCAAATATAATGCCCAGCCCATGTATCAGACCATTTACGACTTCCTGTTTGCGGGTATATCCATTTTCATTCTTACTGACTGGCATTCGTCCAAATTTTCTTCTGTTAAGTCTTGCTGTGATGCGCTCAATTCTACACATCCACTGTCATTACAAAAGTAGGACAATATTCCGCAACCCGAAGATCGAGTTTATCGATACAGCTATTAGCCATTAGCTTTTAGCTTTTAGCTTTTAGCAAAATGCAGCGGAGAACATAATATATGTTTAACTCCGCTGCATTTTTCTAAAAGCTAAAAGCTAAAAGCTAAAAGCTAAAAGCTAATGGCTAATAGCTGTTTCAATAAATCGCTTTCCAACCTTTCTCTTTCCAGTAGCTGATAATGGGTGGAAAAGGACCGTATTTATGTTGCGCTACAGAAAAGGTATCTGCGAACGGGCCATGGTCATAGTCGATTGCCTTTTCTGCTACATGGGGATAGTCAAAACTTTTTGGATTGGGTCTTGGGTGAATCTGGTCGTTGTTTACGAAAGCGGCAATATCCAATGCTTCCTGATCAGTAAGAAAAGGTTTGCCGGGGACTGCTTTATCATAAGGCATATTATTTTTCAGCCATTCTGCCTGTTTGATCACGCGGTGCATACTGGAACCGGGTTGATAGGCTGTACTGCCCCAGAGTGGCGGATATACATACGTGCTTTTATCTGCATTCCATTGTCCTTCTCCACTGGGACCGTGACAGCGGGAGCAGTTGTCTTGGTATAACAGTTGGCCATGTTGCGGATTAGCCGCCATGTCAGGAAAGGTAACATGTAGATTTTTCGCTCCTTTAAATGGTTTGTCTTTTGGCACAAAACTGCTGATCCATTTGAAGTACGACAAAAAAGCCACCATTTCCTTGCTGTCCAGTGGCAGCGGTTTACCGTTGTGTGGACGCATCACGCAGTTGTTGACCCTTTCCGCCAGTGTGAGCACTTTACCTTCCCGGCCCCGGTATTGGGGATAGTTGTCGTGGGAGGACATGAGGTTGAAGGAAAATGCTTTGGTACCTGCGTCCTGATGGCAATTGGTACAATTCATTTTGTTGCCCAGGTATTTTCCTGCGCTGCCATCCGGGCCTATATACAGGGCCGTGTTCATCATCAGTTCCCTGCCATAGCGTACTGCTTCGCCAAAGGCGTCATGAGGAATAAGGGTGGTATCTATGGTAATATATTTATCGGCGGAGGTAACGGCTGCGGCGGTGGTGGTTTTGCCTTCCACATGAGAGCCACAGGAAGAAATCATCGCAAATCCACCGATGCCTATCAGACTAATCACTATTAAGTTGCGCATGTGTTGTTTTTTTGGTTGACATTAATGTGCGTATCCAGGTTGCGCGATATAAGGCGCCAGTCTCTCTGCGGGAATAAATGAGGCCCGGTAGGAAGACATGCCTGTTCTCATCAGCCACAGGAACCTGCCCTGTAAATTGGTCAGGATAACGGTATTGCGTTTGGTGGCGCATTGCAGTAAGGCGCTGTCACCTACCAGGTAGCTGCTGCCCATTCTTTCATTATAATTTTCGGGTGGCAATTTGGTATCGATGACAAGGTGTGCCTGTTTTTCATTTTCATCTATTTTAAATGCCAGTGTCCGGGATATTTTTTTGCTGACGCCATTGTCGAAAAACATCAGCTCATTATGTTTATTAATATGAACGGCATGCGCCTGATCAAACAGGGCATCTGCCGGCATATCAAAATCGCCGCCTTTGCCGAACGCCCACAGGCGTTTGCCGGTGCGGGCATCTATCTTCCAGATTTGTCCATTGTTATAAAAAGAAATGAGGTAGTTACCATCTTTATCGAATGTGACGCAGTTGGCGTGCATCCAGTCTTTTTTCTCTTGTAAGATATTTTTATCATCCAGCGGATTCAGTGCATCAAATACTGTCCATTTCCATACTTCTTTGCCTTGTCTGTCTAATACCAGGATGCCATCTCCTTTGACAGTATCTGTTTTACTACCTCCTTTGCTGCTGAGGTCTGTTATTCTTTCTTCCACAAAAAGCGTAACAAATTCATTGTTGTTATTCAGTAAAATTTCGTGGTGGATGGTGGGTTTAAAATCCCTTCCTTTTTTGAGGTCGGCCAGGGTGTCGCCGGTTAGAGAAAGTTCGAGTATTTCATCGCCATAGCTGGTTTCGTAAGCCGGGCCGCCTAAGAGAGACAACAGGGTGTTTTGTTGGGTAAAACCGGCAACTTTAAAACCGGTGCCACTTACCTGGTGATACCATGCGATATGTCCTTTGGCATTTAATAAAAACAATACGCCGGGATCATCGCGACGGGACACCATCACATAGCCCTGTCTGAAAGGCGCTGGTAAAACGGAGCTGTCCGGACATACTACGTTGAACACATCTTTCATCCACACAGGAACATCGGTGGTGTTAAAGGTGTATACCTTACTGCCGTACAGATCTTTATCATGGCCGGTTAATACGCGGTACTCATAGCTTTGCAGTGGCTGCAGGTTAGTGAGTACAATCGCATGCCGCAGCTGATGTTTCGACAGTGGAGTAGTAGTGCGTTGCTGTTCTTTTCCTTTGGGCCAGTATTCCACGGCAGCATCTACGGTGTCGGTGCATTGCACGGCCACTTTTACTTTGAGGGCATTTTGTCCCTGCGGATTAAGGGTGATTTCAGTGATGTCGTTCCCTCCGCTATTGCAGGCCTGCATCAAAAAAAACGCAGCTGCCATTGAAACCAATGGCAGCATACGTTGTATTTTATTCAATCTTTTCATTTGCAATATTGAATAATTAAAAAAGACCATTTCCCTGTTACTGACGACGGTCACTGTTGCTGAGGCTCTTATTGAGATCTACCTGTGCCTGTGGATAAGGGAAGTATTTATCTTTAGCAATATTGATGGAAGGTACTTTTCCTACTGCTGTAAGATACGTATTTACGGTGCTTTGATACTTATCCATGCGGATCAGGTCCTGTCTGCGTTTGCACTCAAAGAAGAATTCCCAGCCGCGTTCCTGCAGGATAGCGTCACGTAAGCTTGCTTTGTTAAAAGTGCTGGCGGCACCTAAAGCGTTGGCATGAGAGCGGGCTTTTACCTGGTTGATCAGCGTAATGGATTCGTCGGTAGGGCCATTGAGTTCATTCAAAGCTTCCGCTCTGCACAGCAGGATATCTGCATAACGAAGAATCGGGAACACGTGTCCATCGTAATAGGTAGTAGAACCTTTAGGATCTGCAAATTTAGTGGTAGCTACATCCGGCATATAATAGAAGCCTTTGGGTGGAGTAGTTTGTCCGGCCGGGGCCTGCATGTAGTGCAGATCATCTGTACCCATATAGTCGTAATAGAACATTTGTTTGCGGTCATCATTGGCAGCAAAGGTGTTCCAGAAATACCAGGTCATAGCAAAGTACTGCCATCTGTCTGTTACAACAGGATTGTTGATAGGGCCAAAGTGGTTCATGATTTCCACGGCATCGTTCAGCGGATCTGCTAATGCGCTGAAGATGCTTTCCTGGCACCATTTATTTTTCTCTGCAAATAAACCGGCATAGGAAGGATATAATCCATATCCGAGCTTCATGATTTCTGTAGTAAGATCCAGCGCTTTTTGCCATTCATGTTCACGCATATACAGTTTGCACAGTAAAGACATTGCTGCGCCTTTGGTAGCACGGCCAATATCTTTGGTGCTGTAAATGTCGCTACTTTCATAATTAACCGGAAGGTGTTGTGCAGCGAATTCGAGATCGCTGATGATGAGTTTATTAACGTCGGCAACAGGTGTGGTTGGCAAGGGTGCTTCGTAGTCTGGTTGCGTGGTGTTTTTAGCGACAGTTTCTTCTGTTACCATAATAACCGGACCAAAAGCATCCGTAAGATCTACATAGCCCAGCGCACGCAGGAAGCGAAGTTCTGCGGTAAACTGATCCTTTTGTGCAGCTGTGATGCTGGCCATTTTAGGGATATAGTATAAAGAGATGTTGGCATCTGTTACCAGTTTGTACTGGTGTTGCCAGGCAAAGGCAAGATAGGTATTCGCTGGTGCCCACTGACAGTCGGCCATCAGGCCCACATCACCGCCGGAGCTGGCATGTCCGATATCGGTGGTGAGGTCTGAGATGGTTACCTGGAAGCCTGCATAGTACATCCATGCATCTGATCTGCCACTGGGTTGTTTGAGTCTTGAGTAAACACCATTAACGGCAGCTTTGGCATCACTCAGGGTGAGAAATGCGTTATCGGCTGTGAGGTTACTGTATACTTTAGGTTCCACCATCTTCTTACACGAAGTAGCGCCAAGCAGCAGGGTGGTTAATGCGATATATGCGTATTTCATTTGTTCCGGAATTTACAGGTTTAGAAATTTAATTTAAGCCCCATGGTAAAAGTGCGGTAAGCCGGGAAAGCAGTATAATCCAATCCGGAAGAAAGGTTGGCATTGCTGCCGCTGCTGTTCAGATTCGTATTTACCTCAGGGTCAGATCCTGTATATTTAGTGATAGTGAATAAGTTTTGTACGGAGCCATATACCTTAATACCGGCCAATTTTTTCAAAAAGGTTTTGGCTACCGGGACATTATAGCCGAGTGTAATCATCTTACAACGCAGGTAAGAAGCGTTTTCCACAAAGCGGGAGTTTATCAGGCCACCATAAGCGATTGCATAACCATCTCTTGGTATATCCGTGTTTTCGTTGGTGGTGGTCCATCTGTTCAGTGCAGCTTTACCCGGGCCAGATTCCAATACGAGGTTGGTAGCATTGTATAAGCTGTAATCCAACGCGCCCTGCAGGAATATATTTAATTCAAAACCTTTGTAGGCAAAATTGTTGCTGATACCATAGATGTAGTGCGGGTTGGCATGTCCGAGATAAGTGCGGTCAAAAGCGTTGATCACGCCATCTGGCTTACCGTCAGGTCCACTGATATCCTTGAATTTAGGGTCGCCTGGTTTGGAAGATGGCTGTGCAGTATGTGCGTCTCCGGTTTTAATCACGCCGTCATATACATAACCGTAGATAGTACTTAATTCCTGACCTGGTGCCAGTTTAGTGAAGTCTAATCCACGTCCACCATAAAGGTTAGCTGTTTGTGTAATGACATAAGGCTGGCCACCCAGGTCCAGACAGTTTTGTTTGTTATAAGCAATATTCAGCGTGGTATTCCAGGTAAATGCGCTGTGTACGATATTCTCTGTGGTGATGGATAATTCTATACCCTTGTTTTCTATGCTACCGGCATTAACGGTATGGGAGGCGAAGCCATTCCAGTCGCCGATTGGCATGTCAAAGATCAGCTTATTCGTTTTTTTACGGTAATAGTCTACGGTTGCAGATATGCGATTGTTGAAAAAGCCCATATCTATTCCAACGTCAAGCTGGGCAGTGTTTTCCMATTGCAGATCTTCGTTAGGCAAACGGATGATAACGGTACCTCCATAGCTGTCACTACCTTGTCCGAGTGATACATTAGTGGGGCCAAACAGGGGCATATAAATATAATCACCGATTCTGTCGTTACCGGTAAGACCATAACCTCCCCTGATTTTCAGGTTGGAAAACACATTCAGGTTTTTAATGAAATCTTCTTCACCGGCTCTCCAGGCAATGGAGCCGGAAGGAAAGTTTCCGAACCGGTAGTTACCACCAAATTTAGAGGATCCATCTCTACGAAAGGTAAAGGTAGCGAGGTATTTATCTTTCAGGGAATAGTTTAAACGTCCGTAAGCAGAAGCCATCTTGGAAGGTACGTCCAGACTACTGCTGGATAACCGCTCAGTACCTCCATCCAGGTTATGATAGAGGAACACATCTGTGCTGAACTTCTGCACCAGTGAATAATGTTTTGAATAGGTATCTGACTGATAAGAGGCACCGGCTACCAGGTTGATGGAATGAATGCCGTTGAATACTTTTTTATAAGTAAAATAAGCTTCCACGAGATTACGGGTATAGGCCAGATCATTTACGCTGGCTTTACCACCTACTTTTTCACCGTCTACCAGGTCGCGGGGCAGGTAAGTGCCTTCTTTGGTAGTAGTATATTCTGTTCCTCCATTTACGCGAAAGTTAAGTCCGTCCAGTATCTGATAGTCGGCATACGCGTTGATATTCATTTTGTTTTCGTACCGGTCGTTGGTTGGCGCCAGTAGCCAGGCCAGCGGATTGTCTCTACCCTTGAACCGGGCAAAAGTCCCGTTGTTATTGTATACCGGAATGGCAGGAGATGCAGTTAATACACCATACATCACGTTAGAGGGAACAATGTTACCATCATAGGTTTTGAAATTGGTGTATGCATGCGAGCCGTATACACTGGCGCCGGTTTTGAAACGTTTGCTAAACTGTCTGTCATAATTGAGGCGAACAGAATATCTTTCGTAGTTGGTATTTTTCAGCGCGCCTTCCTGCTTAAAGTAACTGCCGGATAAGGAAACACGATCTTCTGCCGTACCACCGCTTACGCTCAGGTTGTGGCTTTGTACCATGCCCGGACGGGTGGCTAATTTAAACCAATCGTTATTACGGCCGCTGGCCAGGTCTTCAGTTGTATAGTAGGCCGGGAGTCCTTTTTCAATCGCTTTGGCATTGGTGACCTTCATGTTTTCCAGGCCGGTCATTTTATCATATTCTTTGACGATCCTTTGGGTACCGTAATAACCATCATACTGGATGGCTGCTCTGCCGGATTTGCCTCTTTTGGTGGTAATCATCACTACACCGTTGGCGCCACGGGCGCCATAGATGGCAGTAGAAGAAGCATCTTTCAGGATCTGTATATCATCAATATCATTCGGGTTGATATCCTTCCCTGTTTCAGAAGGGAAACCATCGACTACATACAACGGTTCGTTGGTGGATTTGATGGAGTTACCACCACGGATGCGCACGATGGTTTGCCCGCCGGGAGCGGCGTTCGACTGRCTTACCTGCACACCTGCAGCCCTACCCTGTATGGCCTGGGCGGCATTGGAGGTAACGCCACCATTGTTCATCTGATCGCTGGAAATGGAGCTGACGGAACCGGTGAGGTCTTTTTTCTTCGTGGTACCATACCCTACCACCACTACATCGGTGAGGTTGGATACGTCATCTTCCAGTACTACCTTAAAAGTGGTGGTGCTACCATCTATTTTCACGGACCATGGTTTAAAGCCTACCATGGAGAACTCCAGTGTTTCTCCCGGATTGGCGGAGATGCTGAAGCTACCATCTGCTTTGGTAACAGCGCCATGTCTGGTGCCTTTTACAGTAACAGTAGCACCAGGTAAAGGTTGTCCTTTGGCGGTGGTTACGGTACCATGAATTTCTATGGGTGGTGGTGGTGTACTGGCCGGCTGAGTGGCTGGCTTGTTTTTTACGATAATCGCCCCGCCTTCAATGGTGTAGGAGAGTGGCTGGTTGCGCATAAAAATATTCAGTGCATCGCCAACAGGCATATTCTTTACCTCGATGTTAGCTTTGCCACCTTTCTCCAGCAAGGCTTCATCCGCCAGGATGTTGAGCCCTGTTTGCTTGTTGATTTCCCGGAATACATCTTTGGCGGTGGCATTTTTGAGCGACAGGTTTACCACCTGGTTCTGTGATTTTGCCGCGTTCACCTGCATACCGGTGGCGAGACAAAGCAGGGTCAGTAGTTTACCGACCTTTAGGTGTTTGGTTGAACGCCGGCTCCTATCATACCGGGTACAGGCAACAGTGCTTGATTGCATACTTGTGCTGAGTTTTGATTAGATAAATGATTTGGTTGTTCTATCGACTTTATTCAGTGCTACGTTGGCTTATCCGCCTGCTATTGGTTGATTTGACTATTCACCCGGAAACGGAGGTGTTGTTCACTATTTTATTCATCACCTCTGACAATCAGTTTTTTTCCTTCTATTTTATATGAAATATTATTTGCATCCAACATTTTCAATACATTGACCAGGCTGCTGCTGCGGCTGATCATACCAAAGAATTTTCTTGGTTTTACTTTGCCTTCGTATACGATTTCCAGATCGTACCAATGGGAGAATTGTCGCAATACGGTGGTCAGGTCTGCGCTCTCGAACCGGAAGTAGCCTTCTTTCCAGGCTACAATTTCGTCTGTGTTGATGCCGGCCACCCGTTTTAAAGTTCCATTGGCGCTTACCTGCGACTGTTCTCCCGGAGCCAGTTGCATACTGCCTTTGTCACTGTTTATTTTTACGGCTCCTTCCAGCAGTGTGGTGTTGATAGTGGCTTCGTCTGCGTAGGAGTTGATATTAAAGTGTGTGCCCAGTACGTCTACTGTGATTTGTTTTACCTGGATGCGGAAAGGTTTATGTGCATCGTGGGCAATTTCAAAGTAGGCTTCTCCGGTGAGTGCAATTTTGCGCTCGTTGCCTGCAAATGTGGCGGGGAAACGGATGGATGATGAGGCATTGAGCCATATTTTGCTTCCATCGGCAAGTACCAGCGGATAGGTTTCGCCAGCAGCGGTGGTGAGGGTATTATAGAGTGGGGCGCTGGCTTCGCCGTTTGTTTTTTCGTATACCAGTTGTCCGTTTTTTGTCCGGATGGTAGTGCTGCCCTGTTGTGCCAGTTGTTGCATGCCTTTCTGGTCGAGTACAATTTTTTCTCCATTGGCCAGGGTGAGTACCGCTTTGTGGCTGTTTGTGGTAGTTTTCGTTTGTACCACCGTAGGGATGGCTGGTTGGGATATGTGTCGCTGCTGCAGCAGGAGATATCCTGCCGGAATAGCCATACCAACCAGGATCGCTGCTGCTGCCGCGAGTTTGAATCTACCGGTATTTTTCCGGGGCTGGTGGATAGGAATAACGGGAGATGCCTGTATGTGTTTTAGCAGCTCTTTCCTGACCCTTTCGCCCGGATCGGCAGGTGATAATGCTTTTTCTGGCTTAACCTGCCGGAATGCGGTCTGTAATTCATTTAACAGGGTGCGGTTGGAAATGTCCTGCCGCAGATAGTCCATCAGCTCAATGGCTTCCGTTGGAGTACATATCCGTTGTTGCCATCGGAGGAGCAATTGTTGGTAATAAGCTTCGTTTCTTTCTGTGGACATGTATATACTATCCCGGAAACGACAGGTAGGGTGGGTGGAGGTGAAAATTTTTTTTCAGCGGGGCTGGGGTCCAGCATCATACTGGATAAAAAGAAGACCGGGAGCAGGCCGTCACTATTGGTATAGAAGAAAAACCGGATGCTTTTCATGGCGAGGACCATATGTTCTTTGACGGTATTCCGGGAAATGCCTAATTCCTGCGCTACCTCTTCATAGCTTTTGCTTTCTTCGCGACATAGCCTGAACACTTTTTGCCGTTGAGGAGGGAGTTGACGGATTGCCTGGTGCAATAACGCTTCATATTCCTTCCATATCAGTTTGGTATCTGCATCTTCTGTTTGCCGTTGTAATTCCTGCATGACCTGCAGGCGGAGTGCTTCGTCGGCGGTTATTTTCTTTAATGATTTAAAGACATGATTACGGGTAATACGGTATAAGTAGCCGCTAAAGGACAGTTCAGGATTGATCCGCTCCCTTATCTCCCAAATCTTTATGAATACTTCCTGTAGTGCGTCTTCCGCAAATTCCGGAACATTGATAAAGTGGAGTATGTAGGTATAAAGTGAGGGGTAGTATTGGTTGTATAATGTTATGTAAGCTTCTGCATCCCCTTGCTGCAGTTTCTTCAACAGAACAGCTTCTTCATTGCCCACTGGATTCGTTATTTAATGCTAAAATAAGAATTTGGCAATAAAATGCCATCGTTTTTTTCTTATGTCAGTAAAAGAAGAAAACGATGGCATGTTGCGGCTAGGCAAACAGTGCTGCATATTCCTGTATAAAGTGGTCAAAATTGCGGGGCGCATGACCTGTCACCTGCTGCACTGCCGGTGAGATGGCGGCTGCTTCTCCGCGGGCATAGTGGGCATAATCTTCGATCAGGCCTTCTGCCTGCCACAAGGGGAATCCTACCTGTAACAAGGCCTGGAGTAACTGATCCGATGAAACATTGACATAGCTGATGGTACGTCCCAGGGCGATAGACAGTTTGGTTGCCAATTCCTGGTGTGTGAGGGATTCGGGCCCGGTAATATCATATATTTTGCCTGCATGGCCGGGAGTGGAGAGTGCGAAGGCTGCTATTTCGGCAATATCCCGGATGTCTACCAGGCTAATCGGCGCCTCTCCGGCGGTGGCGAAAAACTTCCCCTGTTGTATGATGGGATCCCGGAAGCCCAGCAGTCCCTGCATAAATAAATTAGGTCGCAGGAAAGTGTAGTCAATACCGGATTCGCGGATCTTTTGTTCCACGGCAGCATGATACCGGAGAAAACGTACCGGCGATTGCGGTGCGGCATGCAACTGGGAGAGTTTTACAATATGTTGTACTCCGGCATGGCTTGCAACGTCTACGAAATCACTTTGTAACTTTTCGGCTTGCTCAGAAGAGTTCGTGAGGAGGAAAGCTTTTTCTATTCCCTGTAAAGCCCTGGCTACGCTGTCGGGATTATTAAAATCTCCGATCACGGCTTCTGCTCCCGGTAACGCGTGGAGTGCGCGGGCCTGATCGTCTGTAGTTCTTACCATGGCACGAAAAGGAATTCCTTGTGCGGATAACTGTTTGGCCAGTGTTGTACCAATGTTGCCGGTGGCGCCTGTAATCAGGATGTTAGCTTGTTTCATTTTTTGTTCGTTTTATGATGTAAAACTCACTTTTTGTTATTGCGCCACATTGTAAGAAAACGAAATCCCGCTGTAAAACGGCCGGGAACTTAAATTTGATAGTTGCCGGGATTTATTATCTTCGCCCCCGGTTCTTTACGTATTACAATCGAAGCAAGTAATGGTTCCCGCTGAAAAGCGGGATTAAAAGGGAACTGTGTGTAAATCACAGGCTGTCCCGCAACTGTAAGTTTTGCGCAGATAATTTATCTGCAACTGGTAAACAATATACCACTGTTCCGTTGGAGGAATGGGAAGGTGTTTAACAGTGAAACGAGCCAGGAGACCTGCCTTTATTTCACTTTGACACTGCTTTCGGGGATTGAAGCAGGTCAGGTTTTGGTATGTAGTAATTTTTCAAGAACAGGTATGACAGATGGACGCTTTTTAAAAGGTCCGTCTACCAATGCTGTATTGCATCCGGGATCATGCCTGTCAGCAACAATTACGTACTATCTTCTCCTCTCTTACACTTTCTCCTGTTAAAGCATTGCTATGGTATGTACAAGAGCGTGAACATCATGTATCACCTTTTAAACAATCAGCAATGATTATCCACAACTTAGGCTATCCGAGGATAGGTAGCCAGCGTGAATTGAAGAAGGCCTGCGAAAGCTACTGGACAGGCAGCATTACTATTTCTGCTCTACAGGAAGTTGCCGCCGGCATCCGGTTGCAAAACTGGGAACTGCAAAAGCAGGCGGGGATCGACTGGATTCCCTGTAACGATTTTTCCTATTATGACCAGGTACTGGATACCTCGCTGATGATGGGCGCTATACCAGCCAGATACCAGACCCTCACTGCAAAACAGTTATCTGAAACAGACCTGTTGTTTGCGATGGCCAGAGGTTATCAGCGGGATGGAGATGATATCACCGCCATGGAAATGACGAAATGGTTTGATACCAACTACCACTATATTGTTCCTGAATTTACCGCCAGCCAGGACTTCCACCTGTTTTCCCGCAAAGTGGTGGACCAGTTCCTGGAAGCAAAGAATGCAGGCTATGCTGCCAAGCCGGTATTACTGGGCCCCGTTTCCTTCCTGTTACTGGGTAAAGAAAAAGAAGCAGGATTTAACCGGTTATCATTGATAGATAAATTGCTGCCGGTGTACCTGGAAATATTTGACCTTTTAACTAAGGCAGGAGCCACCGTGGTACAACTGGATGAGCCCTGCTTATCACTCAATCTTTCTGCGGAAGCATTGCAGGTACTTACCGATTCATATGCGCAAATACATGCTGCCTTCCCGCAGTTGCATATTGTGCTGGCTTCCTACTTTGAATGTTATGGCCAGCACCTGCCGGCAATACTGGCATTGCCGGTGCAGACGCTGCACCTGGACCTGGTACGTTGTCCATCGCAACTGGAAGATGTATTGCAGACAAGGATCGCCAACAGCAAATTGCAACTCTCTCTGGGGGTAGTTGATGGCAGAAATATCTGGAAGAATGACTACACAAAATCATTAGCATTTATACATAGGGCTATTAAAGTTTTAGGGGAAGACAGCATCGCCATTGCACCTTCCTGCTCGCTCTTACATGTTCCTTGTGATCTGGATTACGAAACAGCGATATCTCCCGAAATAAAAAACTGGATGGCCTTCGCCAAACAAAAGCTGCAGGAATTAAAGGAGCTGCGGGATATTGTAAAAGGAAATACAGCACTACTGGCTGCCAATGAGGACGCGATTCGCAACCGTGCAGCATCAGGGCTTATTCACCGTAAAGCCGTAAAAGACAGGGTCGCAGCATTTACATTGAGTGATGCCAGCAGGAAAAGTGCCTTTACGGTTCGTCAGGCCATACAGCAGGAGCAGTTTGGCCTGCCATTATTCCCGACCACTACCATTGGCTCCTTCCCACAAACGGATGATATCCGGCAGTTAAGAGCAAGATTGAAAAAAGGAGAACTGACAGTAGCACAATATGATGCCGCCATAGAAAAGGCAACCATAGAAGTGATCCGCTGGCAGGAAGAAATTGGCCTGGATGTACTCGTGCACGGCGAATTTGAGCGCAACGACATGGTGGAGTATTTTGGCGAACAGTTAGATGGATTCCTGTTTACTAAAAATGGCTGGGTACAGAGTTATGGCAGCCGTTGTGTAAAACCACCGGTTATTTTTGGTGATGTAAGCCGTCCTGCAGACATGACGGTGCGTTGGAGCAGCTTTGCACAAGCCAATACCGACAAGTTGATGAAAGGTATGCTCACCGGTCCTGTTACTATTTTACAATGGTCTTTTGTGAGAGATGACCAGCCAAGATCCACTACCGCCAACCAGATTGCCTGGGCTATTCGTGATGAAGTGGTGGCACTGGAAAATGCAGGTATTAAAGTGATACAGATCGATGAACCAGCCATCCGGGAAGGGTTACCCTTACGCCGGGAAAACTGGGCAGCATACCTGGAATGGGCAGTACAGGCGTTCCGTATTGCTGCCAGTGGCGTGAAAGACGAAACACAAATTCATACGCATATGTGCTACAGTGAATTTAATGATATCATTGAACACATTGCTGCGATGGATGCTGACGTGATCACAATTGAAACATCAAGGTCACAAATGGAATTACTGGATGCCTTCGCGCATTTTAAATATCCGAATGAAATTGGCCCTGGCGTATATGATATACATTCACCCAGACAACCTTCTGCAGAAGAAATGATTTCGTTGCTGGAAAAAGCGGTGGAAGCATTGCCGGCAAGGAATCTGTGGGTGAATCCTGACTGTGGATTAAAAACGCGTAAATGGCCGGAAACCAAAGCAGCTTTAACGAATATGGTAAAAGCTGCTGTGGTGATGAGAGAAAAGGCCGCTTTGTAAAAACAATTAAAACGGAACGATTATGACTATGGAGGAAAAGATTCTTCACTCGGAGACAAGAATATTCAAAGCGGTATTTCCCAGTACTACCAATCATTACGATACACTCTTCGGAGGCACGGCAATGTCGCTGATGGACGAAGTAGCATTTATTACCGCTACCCGTTTTGCACGCAAAAAAATGGTGACGGTATCATCCGGGCAAATAGATTTTACCCGGCCCATTCCTGCAGGTACCATTGTGGAGTTGATCGGCAAGGTAACAGAAGTAGGCAATACCAGCCTGAAAGTATTGGTAGAACTGTATATCGAAGAAATGTATTCGGACAGCCGGGAGAAGGCTATTTCAGGCACTTTCAGCCTGGTGGCGATAGGGGATGATAAGCATCCGGTACCGGTAAATAGTTAGTCGGAAAGTGGAAAGGCGTCTCATGTATAGTGAGACGCCTTTTTATATTTAGATAATCTAAAGTTTTAGCAAAGACTTTATTATGCCCACACTGCTCTTTAGTCCACACCTTTCAAGGGAAGCAAGTACCTGGCCGGCTGACAGGGGTGGGTTTTTTAATCTGCTCACCTGCGCATGGAATGCGTCAAGTACCCTGGTTTTATCCAACGAGAGCAGATGTTTGATGAATTTGTCGGGTGTCTGCCCTTCAATATGATGCAGCTTCAGGTATTTTACAGGAAAGTGTTTCATGTTATTAGTAACAATGATCTTCGCCTCACCTTTGATCGCAGCAGCCAGTACATGTCTGTCGCCTTTATCCGGTAATACTATATCAGCGATGAGTGATTCATAAGAAGACACAGTCGCGTCCGGAAATGCCTTGTCCATGGCGGTCTGGGCACTTTTGAGGCTTTTGTGTGCAATGTTGGGGCTGTTTATTAACAGGTTTCTCATCCACTCTTCCTGTATCTGGTTTGTCCATTTCGGTTGATATAGCTTAACAGCTGCCAGATTTAATAAAATATCCCGCACGGAAGCCGGGTACAACACATTCGCATCTAGCACAGCTACCAATCCAGTTGAATTGATCATTAGTATCCCATATTAAGTTCCTGCGCCTGTTTCGCTAAAAAATTCAGCTTACTGTTTCGGGTTTTTTGTAGCTTTTTATCATATGCAATAATGTCGTTTAGCAGAATTCTCCGATGCGTGCCCGTCTTGGTAAATGGAATTTCTCCTTTAGTTAGAAGACTTACCACATGTGGCCGTGATACGTTTAAAAGGTCTGCCGCTTGTTGGGTGCTGATTTCTGCATCACTGGAAAACATGGTAATTGACTTTCCATCTGCCATATTATCGAGTATCGCGTAGAATAATTTAAACGCCTTCGCCGGGATCTCCAACGTTTTCTTTTTATTATCTATTCTGATCGCAATACTTTTATTTCTGGTACCAAATATTTCTTTGGAAAATTCATGCATTTCATCAATAAGAAATCTGGCTATCTGCTGATCTTTTTTGGTGGTTTTCTCTATGATGGCTTCCATTACGCTGTTTGTTTTGTTTATATCCAAATATACGCAAACGAAATAAACGAAACAATAACTATTGCAATAGTGATTGTAAGTAATTGATTATTAATTAATTATTTATTGTTAATTCTATGAATAATGAATTTTTATTGAGATTCACGAATATAAGATCGCAATCTTTAGGGGGGATTATATATGGATTCTCGTTATGATAATTAAATAATTGGATGTAAAATATTGTTGCAAAAAAAGAAGCCATCCCATTATTCCGGGATGACTTCTCTTAGAATAGGAGTATGGTATTCCGTTATTTTAAATTCAGATCTCTTACACCCAACACTTCTGTGGATATTTCGCCCAGCCAGCCAGCTTCTGCACGTTGACTGGTATGCACTTTAATGAAGTTGATACCTGTCAGTTTAACTGGTGTACCTTTTTTATCTACAGCCCAGTCCAGCTTTATTTTTGCGTCGTTATCGTCATTGAGTGCATTGTCTGCATAACCCCACGAAAATGCAGGACATACATAATAAGGCGACTCAGGATCACTGGAGGTATTTTTGATATTGCTATCAGTCAGCCGCGTGCCGGTGAAGGTAATGCTATCGCCTTTCCATTGAGGGTAGTAAGGTTGGTCATGGAATGTATTCCTGACAATGTATCCGCTTTGTCCCTGATTATCTTTCCATTTAATGTAAGTATTGTCGCTGGTATACGGATCCGCAGGATCAGTAGTACGAACTTTACCTTCATCTGGTTTATAGTAGGTGATCTGGTAATTTTTAATGGTTTTAGAGCTGTTGTATTCAGATCCGGCAATTTCATACCATTCATCATCCGGCAGGCCGTTTTTATTGGCATCTACTGAAACGGAGATCACGCCTGGTTCTGCGAAATTGTTAAATGCATTACCCAGTACGATGAAAGAATATTCGCCGGGTACATTTTTGATGGTATGATCAAAGCCCATTACTACGAAGCCACCAAAACCACCGAGGGAAATCATGTCTTCTTTGGCGAGGGCTGTCAGCGCATAGTCAGCCATTTTTTGGGCGTCATCACCTGTCTTCCATACAGGAAGGCCATTGGTGAATTGTCCGGGTGCAGGGAAATATTCAAATACTTTTGTAACCTTGTTTAAAAAAGGGCCGGTTGGTTCCGGATCGGGCGTCACTACTTCATCTTTGCTCTTGGAACAACTGCTGATGATTACAGCCACCATGATACCTGCGAGTAGAAATTTTCTTTTCATAATATAAAATTAGTGTGATTATTTACTGGATTTTACGAATACCATATGTCCCGGAATATCTCCGGTGATGGCAGACCATTTCTTTTTTCCTGTTTTATCAAAGCAGTATAAGGTACCGGAGGAAACGTAGTCTTTGGCGTCTGTTACAAAAATTTCTTTGGTGGCTGGATTAACGATAACGCCATAAGGCATTTCGATATTCTTTTCAGTACCATCTGTAATAAAATTCGTGTTGAGTACCGTTTCCGTTTTTACATTGATCATGTTATAGGTGATCGTCCATTTGCCGGTATTATAGCTGAATACAGAGCCATATACATAAGCAGTGTCGCCGGAGATGCAGAGATTGCTGGCGCCTATGTCGAATGTTTTCTTTACTGCGTCTGTTTTGGTATCAATCACAAACAGCTTAGAGGAAGTTTTCCGGTAATCACCACGGGAGGTCACGTATATATCGCCATCGCCGTCTACCTTTAGCCGGTCGAGGTTAATGGCTACATCAATTTTTTTAGTTTCGGTGAAGGTAAGCAGGTCAATCACTGATACGGTGCGGTCGTAGTTGGGTACGCGGTAACCGCCTGAATTGGCCACATATAACTTGTTGCCTACTACTGCCATTTCTTCCGGCTGATAACCTACAATTACTTTACGGGTAACTTGCAGGGTGCTGGTATCTACTTCTGCCACAAATCCGATGGGCGCGTTTTCATCCACTTTTACAGGGCCGGCATAAGAACTCACATAGGCTTTACCGTTAGCAAAGGCAATATAGCGGCAGTTGAGGATATCAATTTTTCCCAGGCGCTTGGTGGTGGCTACATCCATCACTTCTACCTTGTTGGATACGTTGATGACGGCGTATAGTTTACTGCCATACATCTGAATGTCATTACCTACATCGCCCAGCTCTTTCACCACCGTAGGGTTTTTTTCTGCGTAGATATTTTTTTTATAAAAGCCGGTGGTGTAGTCGAAGTAATCCAGGGAAGCTTTGTTGCTGCCCATATTGCCTTCATTAAGCATATAGATGCCAACGTAGGGTGCATTAGGATCTGGTGTGGTAACAGGCGTGAGTACCGGCGGTACAATGGTGGCGTCTTTTCTGCAACCACTGTTGATCATACCAATGGCTGCAACCAGTAAACATGTATTCTTTAATTGTTTCATCATGGCATTTCAGATTAAATATTGACCGCTAAAATGAAGCGGTAATTTCTACCCGGCATCGGGTAGCTTTGCACCACTTCATAGAACTGGTTGGCCAGGTTATTTACCTGTGCAGTTACGTGAACGTGGGTACGTTTATAGTTGAATTGTTTGCCAAGGGATAAGTCGCTGGTATACCATGGTTGTACATAGTTTTCCGGTATATTATCCTTGCCGTTATATCTTTCTCCTGTATAAATAAAGCTGTAGTTGGCTTCCCAGTTTTTAAAATCGGCGCCCAGTATGAGTGAGCCGCTATGACGGGGAATGTAGGCAATCTGCTGACGATAGAACGTCTTTGTTGGATTGGTATAATCCAATGCCTGTTGGAAAGTATAGGTGGCTCTTAACAGCATATTCAGTTGCTGTTTGATGCGCCAGCCTGCATTTGCTTTTACATCGAGGCCATTAATTTTTACTTTGCCCAGGTTCATCATGGTCCATGCAAATTGATTTTGTCCGGGTATGGCTACAATCTTGTCGGTTATCTCGTTATAGTATCCATCCACTTCTACGCCGGCTTGTGTAAACCATTTACCAATGAACGATTTATTCCAGGTGACGCCTGCATCATATTGTGTGGCGAACTCTGGTTGCAGAAAGCGGTTACCGATTTCGGTATAATAGAGATCGTTGAACGTAGGCATGCGGAAGATGCGTTTATAAAAGGCACGCAGGCGTATATCGGGTGTTGGTAATGGTTGCCAGGAAACAAATACAGCAGGGGTAAATTTCTGCTGATAAGGTGCCGCGGCGTTTAGTTTTACAGTTTCACTCACAAAAGTTCCCAACAGGCTGGCCTGCGCACTGAATCGCTTAAAGTTGACAGCAGAAGCACCTGCTACGAGGGTGGTGTACCTGGTAGGATAGCTGAATTCTCTCAGGTCGGCATCCAGTTTATTCCATTGAAAATCGCTGGAAAGAGAGACGGTCCACCAGCTAGTCAGTGCATACTGCTGCGCCATAGAAAAATACATTTCGTATTGGCGGTAATGATTGTTTGCCCGAAACTGTGCGGTATCGAGGGCCAGATAATGCGTATAGTCATATGCATATTTGGCATTGAGCAGGATGCTGTAACGTTTGGTAATTTCTTTACGGAAAGAAGATTGGATGAACAGGTTGCGATCCCAAAGGCGGTCAATATGCCCGAATACATTGTTGACAATAAAGCCGGGTAATCCTCTTTCAGCATTATAATAATATATTTTGGTACTCCATTCGCCGCCTTTCATAACGCCATTGAGCCCGCCTTCTATCCGTACAGCGTTGACATCGCCGTTTTTGCGATAGGCGCTGGTGTCGTAAGCCAGATTTTTGAGTGAGTCGAATTTGGCATAACTGTATTTATAACGGCCGGTAGCGCTGGTCCACTCGCTGCTGAAGGAGGCGGATATTTTGTCGTTGATTTTTTGTTGCCAGAGCAGGGAAGGGTTGAACAGGCCAAAGGAGCCTGTTTTAACAGTCGCTCTCACATGTGTTTTTTCACCTGGAGCGAATTTAGGTTTGAGAGAAGTCAGATAAATGGAGCCGGCAGATCCGAAGTCTTTGGCCGGTTGAAAGATGTTACTTTTTTGTCCGTTATACAGGGCGATTTCTTCCATGTTGTCCAGGGAAAATTTACCCAGATCTACCTGTCCGTTTTGGGCGTTGCCGAGTTCAATGCCATCATAGAATACACCGGTATGGTTGGATCCCATACTGCGGATATCCACTGTTTGCAGGCCTCCTATGCCACCGTAATCTTTGATCTGCACGCCGGAGAAGAAGCGGAGCGCATCTGCCACAGAATGGCTGCCCAGTCTGTTGAGTTCTTTTGCCTGCAATTTTTGCCCGGGGCTTATTTCTTTGCCTGTCCGCGAAGCGGTGACGGACACCTCCCGGAGATCTTTGGTGGTAATCGTATCTGCCTGCTGTGCTTTAATGGTTGTTGCCGGCCAGATGATGAAGATCATCACATACAAGCATACCTTAGTCAGTGAACAGGCTTGTTCAGTGAAACGCATAATTTTAAACCTGTTAATATTCCATCAACAGCCTTCGACAGGAGAAAAAATAATTAGGAAAGCGCACGTGTACAGGAACATCCTATAGCTTGCATTTATCCCTAAGCTTCATTCCACGAAAGCTCAAAAATCAGTTGTATGGCAGGTATTCTGACTTATCTCTGCTTTCGGCGACCTTCCCATTGAATGATCAACAGTGGCCTTGAGTGGTGTTGCCTTAGCATTGTATGAGACTTACAGCAGYGGGACTGTCCGGGATTTTCACCCATGTTCCCTTTTAATTATTCATGTCCGGAGTGGACATGGATAAACCATAACGGAGCAAAAGTAGGCTATTATTCTGTTGATTCAAAACGAAAGGGGGCGAGGGGTGGTATCTGCTTCGTTAGCATACCTTTACGGTAGCAATGTCCAGTATATTTCCCAGCTTTTCAATCTTACCGGCTATATGCCCGATGCCAATGGCGCAGTGATGCGCGGGGCCTTCTTTACTCCAGTTGTTGACAAATGTTTTTACATCCAGTGAAAACCGGTACCGGCTATTGGTATTACCGATCTTCAAAATAGGGCCCGGTACCGAATCGCCTTGTGCCACCAGCAATTTTAATTTGCCGTCGTGGGTTTCTACTACAGATAGTAAAGTGACCGGGCCATGTTTTACTTTCATCTCAATAGACAAGCCCTTACCGGGTTTGCCATGGTATACGCCTAATGGTTTCAGCAGGGGGCGGCCTTCGGCAATTGCCAGGTGACCGGGACCATCATGTCCCATGAGGATAATGCCGGCATTAAAATCCAGACCGTAGAATTCTGTGAAGGAGCCACCCGCCTGGAAAAGGTCGAGGATCTTCATGGCCTGTGCATTCTTCACTTCATATTCACCCGCTACCGGTACCTGGTGAGCGGTGAGTAAGGAGTTGCCGGTGATAACGGAAGCAATGAGATCTTCATATTCACCATCGGGAGTGCCTTCGTAGTAGTAGCAGAGGGAGCCGAGCTGATGATGTGCTACCATCTTATCCAGGGCTACCGCAGTATGAGCGGCGCGTACAATCTCCTGCGGCGGACATTCCTCCAGTACTTCCATTTCCTGGTGGATCTGTTGTATTTTATGTTCTATTTCGGTGGGTGTTACCTGTTGGTGAAAGGCGGCGAGGTCGCACATTTCAAGATGTTGGATATGTCCGCCAAAGGTGGTTGCCTGCAGGGTAAGGTCGGAATAGATGTCCAGCATACCGTTATAGTAGTGGCCTAACACACCCAGACGGTTGTTCCGCATGCCGGCGGCTACTGCAGCAGCTTCTTTCCAGTCGGCTATTTCCTGCCATGCTTCCGCATCGTCCAGTGTGCCGGTTACCTGGTAAAAAGGAATGCCGGCGCGGTTAAATACGTTGGCGATTTCCGGAACAGCGCATGCCTGGCAGTTGGCGAGCCATTCACCGGTCATGAGGCCCCTGTCGCCTAATCCGTTGAACCACTCGTAATCGATGGCGGCCACCGGTTGCAGGTTGAGGATCACTACGGGTACTTTGGCTTTTTGCACTACTGGCAATACAGTGGCTGATAGTGCATAAGTAGATACATATAAAAAGATGATGCTGACATCGTTGGTTTTAAAAAGTGTTGCTGCTGCTCTGGCGTTTTCTACAGAGTCTACCAGGCCTGCATCCAGTACCGTAACGGTATCACTTTCCAGCTGCCTCGCTATTTGGAGCTGATAGGATTCCAGTCTTTCCTTTAATCCTTCAAACTGCGACCAGTAGGTAGCGAGGCCAATTCCAAATAATCCCACTTTAATATTTACCATATCCTTCCGTTATTTAGTGCCGGGCACGTTGTTCAATGTCAAAGTCAGTCATCATACCGTAGTCATAGGTGTCATAGGCATTTCCGGGGGGATGCTGTTTCACATTCCCGAAATGCCAGGGCGACACTATTCCTGGTTGAGGGTTATTGTGATGCGGCCCGAGCGTGTTTTTTAAACTACCGGTGATGGTCACTTCCACAGTGTTATCACCCTCCCGCATATACGAAGAAATGTCGGCGGTATAAGGAGGAATATCTATGACCCCTGCGGCTTTACCATTTACTTTTATAGCAGCAGCAGTGCCTTTCCATTCTTTTAGTCTTACCTGGTAGTTGGTACCGGCTGAGCCGCGGAAATGTTTCGTATAGGCTACACTGTGACCATACAATGGCATGCCCATGTTCCGCCAGCTGCCGAGCGAAAGCGGGGCGGCTTTAGCAATTTCCCAGCCTTTAGCCACGGGTGCCAGGTTGAAATTTCCGATGATATATACCGGTTCTATCTCTGCAAAAACACGCATGGGAGCAGCGATTATTTCCAGTTGGTTTTCTCCGGGTTTACTATTGCTGATGTCGTACACAGCAAAGTCTTTGTCCAGCCACCAGCGGCCTTTTACAGGTGCCAGCAGTTTCCCGTTCAGCTTTACTTTCCATATGTCCGGTCTTTCTACTACTGCCTGCATATGACTTCTGTCTGCATCGTTGATGGTGAAATGATACACGGCGTTCACCTTGCTACCGGCAGGAAAAGTATCCCGCTGTACGATGTTTCGTTTGTATTGTACGGAGGTATTCCAGGGATTGCCATTATGGAATCCGTAATGTTTGAACGTAAGGTCTGCTGCTTTCAGCACATGTATATCGTTGTAGGTGCTGTCGCCGATGTGGAGGTCGCAGAAATCGATATTGAGTACATTGGGCAAAAGGCGCTGAATACTGAGCGGGGTGGCTTTTACCGGTGTACCGGTCCAGGGCGCCGTGTAGGCGGTGCCGTTATGCATGGGTTGGTCTCCCGCAAATAACAGCATACTGCCGGCTGGCGGCAGGTCGTAGTGAATAGTGAGATAGCCGTTATCTGCGGTAGCAGGATAATCCAGTATGCGGCCGGTGTGCAGGTCCATCAGTACAACATCTTTGCCTTTTATCCGCACCTGTCCGCTGGCATTTTCATGTATACTGGCATTAGAGAGGAATAACAGTTGTCCGTCATCCATGCGGCGGCGATGATGATAAAGATCACCCTGTGTGGTATCTATCTCCGGAAAACTGATCACGGGAGAAGGAATATATTGTTGTATCACCGATTGGTTCAGTTCCTGTATATGCGTAACTGTTGGTTGCTGCAACCATTTGTCAAGGGCGGCATTGGATGCGCCATCAATATATTGCAGCTTTTCAAACACCAGTACCTTTCCACCACCTGTGGTATATTGTTGCAATAGCTGAAAGGTGCTGTTGTCGAGGTTTTCCATGCCCGGTGGAATGATGACGGTACGATAGGCGCGTTCTCCTATTATGAATTGATCCTGCAATATTTTGCCATGATCCCGGATAATATTTTCAGAGCCCAGGTCATATTCTGTCTGTGCTTTTTCCATGCGTGTAATGAATGCCTGGAACTGGTTGCCAATTGCTGTGATTCGCGGATTGGATCTGTCGTAATTAAAATACATCCAGGCGCTGGTAGTAGGCTCCAGTATGAGCACATCGTTTTGTTGTTGTCCCCTGGAGAGGGCAAGCGATAAACGGGCGAAGTACTGGTTTTGCTGCGTATAGTAAGGCCACATCGGATTCTGATAGGAGAATGATTGTGGATAATCATATTTGCGCGCGCCGGTGAGCGTCATGGTAGCGAGGTGTTGATTCAGGGTGTTGATGCCAAGTGCATATTCCCAATCGCCCAGTCGCTTCATGTCCATGAGGGTGAGTTCCCATCCGCCACCACCATAGGTTTCACAGAGCGTTCTTTTTTTGCCGAGTTGATTGGCTACACTGGCCAGCTCTTTTACGGAGCGGATATTCCCGAATTGTGCATTTGGACTTTGCTCATTAAACTGGTTAAACAGCATGTCAATGGCTGGGCGCTGATGCCATGCGTACATGGCCATATTGTCGGGACCACTATTAGGGTTGGGCCATCCATGTTCCCAGTAGTGGCCGGTCCACTGCAATCCTTTTTGCTCCGTATAGGCGTGCATTGGTTTTGACCAGCGATCAATAAAGAGCTGTAGTAATGTTTGAAAATAGTGATGCCTTGTTTTTTTCCATTCACCGGTTTCTTCAAATAGTTCGGGTAAATGTGGCGCCAGGTCATACCCCCATGTTGCCCGGAAGTGGGAGAAGAGATCTGGTGTCCAGCGGATATTGCCGCCGCCCTGTACTTCTATGTTCGGTTCATCTGAAAAAATGCCGGGTACTGTTTTACCAAAGTCGGCGCCTACACTTTTTTCATAACCTTTCATGGTAACTTCAATAAATTTCTCAGTAACACCGGAGGCCATCAGGTCTACATAGGAGTAGCCTCCATACCAGTCGGACCTATGGTAATAAGCTTTGCTGAAACCATAGTAGTTACCTTTCTTACCCTTTTCTGCGGCTTGTTTGCCGGTGATGTCTTCAAACTTTCCACCTTCTTCTTTCAGACAAATAAAATATCGTGTATCCGTTTCCGGTAGTTGGCTTATTTTTTCCAGATGCAACATCTGTCCCTGGTTATAGGAAGAAGGCATATCAGCGGGAACATGTCCGCCTGCAAAACCGCTGGGGTAAGAGTTTTCATCGTATATCCATACATCCAGTCCCAGTTGTTTTCCTTTTTTTACGGCATAGCTCCACATATCAAACCAGTCGTTCGAGAGGTATTCCGTCACAAGGCCCGGCCGTGGATGCACAAACACGCCGCCAAAGCCATGGCTTTTAAATCCGGCCATCATGGAGTCAATAATAGGGCGGGTTACTTTTGTGTTCCATACCCATAGAGGGGCACTGCCAAATTGTTTATCGGGTGATACAAATTGTTGTTGGAGGAAACGAAAACTATGTTCGCCGGGAGGCGGTGACTTTATACCGGTTTTCCAGGAAAGGAGGAGTAGGAAACTGGCGGCTATAATGGGTAACCAAAGACTACGAAGTAATTTCAGGTACATAAGTATACATTTAAACCAGGGAGTATTTCTCTGGTAATAAGCTGATGATTTTTCTACAACGTGCATTGCGGCAGTAATGGAGCGGCAACTGTACAAATCTATTCAGAAAGTAAAGGAATGAGGTACTGGATCTGACTTAAAAAGTACGTTTTCTGACACAATCAACAGGGTATATACTTTAGGTAGCTGTTTTTGCCGGTATTTGCCCGTATTGCTGTATAATAAAGGAAAAAGGATGCTTGCACGCTGGATGAAGGGAAATTTAAACAGACGAAATTACCCCGATTATCATTATTTTTGATTCAGTTGTATCCACCGTCTATTCCATTGCATGAAACGCTGTTTGTACCATGAAAAAATACCAGGATTCACCTATTAAGTATTTGACTGTTAATGAAGATGACATTAACTGGGGGCTCACCGTTACTACGGTTGGCTACCAGTCGGTATCACCTGACAGCAGGTATCCATCGAAAGATCATCCTTCCCGTTATTGGTTCAATCCTGATACCGGTCGTGTTTTACAGGAATACCAGTTGATCTATATTACCCGTGGGGCGGGTCACTTCAGCTCCCGGCAACTGAAAAATGAAGACGTTGATGAAGGCAGTATGCTGTTGCTTTTTCCGAATGAATGGCATAGCTACCGGCCTAAAACAGACAGTGGCTGGGATACTTACTGGATAGGATTCAAAGGGGCAGTAGCAGACCAGGTTATCCGGCATAATTTCTTCAACAGGGACGCACCGTTGCATCATATTGGATTTAATGAGCAGTTGCTGGATCTTTTTAAACAGGTAATAGCGTTGGCGGCAGAGGAGCGTGCCGGTTTTCAGCAGGCTATATCCGGTATTGCCATGCATATGCTGGGAGCGGTATACTTCACCACAAAAAATAATCAGTTCCAGGATAAAGAGATTGTCACAAAAATTGAGAAAGCGAGACTGCTGATGCGGGAACATCCGGATGGCAGTATTTCGCCGGAAGAGCTGGCGCGGAGGCTGAACATGGGCTATTCCTGGTTCCGGCGTATGTTTAAGCAATACACAGGTTTGTCGCCTACCCAATACCAGCAGCAGATCAGGCTGCAGCAGGCGAAGGACCTGCTGGTGAGTTCCGGGAAAACGATCAAAGCAATTGCCTATGAGCTGAACTTTGAGTCGGCCAATTATTTCACGGCTTTCTTTAAACAAAAGGCTGGTTTTACACCAGCCGTATTTCGTAAAAGAAGTCGTAAACCGGTATCGTGAGGAGCGGTGAGGCAGTCCGATTCATATACCGCTGTTTAAGTTATTTACCAGGTTCTTCTGCGCAATCATCTTTGCGTCTGGTATCAATCACGTACTGTATTTTCCATACCCCATCCAATTGTACCATTTGAAAGGAGTTTACGCCGCAATGGTTAAACTGTTGATTAAAATAAAAGCGATAAGGAGTCCATACGGATGCCAGTGTGCCGTCTATATGGATCTGCTCAAACACAATCCGTTCGTCTGCCGCATTCGTGGGGAGTTTACCAATGTGGCCTGCAAATTCATCAATGGCTATTGTTTGCAGGGGTTTGTCTTTGGATACAGATTGCAGCCGGGCATCGGGTGCAAAACAAGCTTTGATKGCCACGCTGTCTGCATTCCGCATGGCGGTAAATAGTTGATTGATAGAAGCTTTGATCGCATCTGTGGGTGTTTGTGCATGCACAAATGCAGGGATCATGATAAACAGGGTGAGGTAGAATAGCCGATGCATTTTTTTTTGTACTAAGATAATGCTTTTGTGATGCACGGCACTTATCATGCGATCCTGCTGCAGTAGAAAAATCAGTGATCCAGTACAACTACATTAGCGGCTGCCTTTTGTTTGGTGGACGCAATGAAGAGCAGGGGCAATGCTGCGAGGAATATGATGCCTACCAATAGAAATGCGTCACTGAAGCTTAAAATGGTGGTTTGGCGGATGACGGTGTTATCCAGTAGTTTTAATGCTTTGTCATGTGCATCAGTAATGGTGGCCCCTTTATTTAAGAAGAAATGCGTGTATCCGGTTAGCCGGGTGGTTAAAGCAGGATTATCTGTCTGCAGATTGCTGACCAGGTCGGAGCGGTGCTGGGCATTGCGGTTAGCGAGATAGGTGTTTACCATGGCAATACCGAAGGAACCGCCTAACTGCCGCATCATGTTATTGAGTGCGGCGCCCTGCGGGATATCTGTTGCCGATAAAGAAGATACGGCCAGCGTAGTAAGCGGCACGGTTACGAGCGCCAGTCCAACACCACGCCAGATGAGGGACACCGTAATATCGGCGGCACTGGCGTTTTGGTTAAGCTGCGACATTTGCCAGCTAAACAGCACAAATAAGCCCATGCCAGCCACAATCAGGAATACCGGTGATACGCCGCGTTGCAGCAGCCGTGCGGAGATGATGAGTCCACCTATCGCCAGACAGGCACCGGGTAGCAACAGCATACCGGTTTGCAGGGGCRTGAAATTGAGGAGTCGCTGTGCAAATACGGGTGTCAGGAATACAGAGCTGAAAATGCCCATGCCGGATACGAACGTAAGGATGGCGGCGATGCTGAGATTCCTGCTTTTCAGTACCCGCAGATTCACGACCGGGTATTTGATCCGGAGTTCCCACCAGATGAAGAGTATAATAGAGAAGGTAGCTATTACTGCGAGCCAGGTGATATAAGGGGCTTCAAACCAGTCGTCTGTTTCGCCGCGTTCCAGCACGGTTTGCAAGGCGCTCACACCTACTGCCAGCAGGAGGATGCCGGTCCAGTCGATTTTACGATCGGGAGCTACTTCGCCGGGTTCCCGTAGCAGTACATAACAGATGGATGCGACTACTATACCAATGGGGATATTGATGTAAAATATCCAGGGCCATGAATAGAACTCTGTGATGTAACCGCCAAGGGTAGGTCCTATAGTAGGACCAATAAACACGCCCACTCCAAAGAGTGCGCTGGCCACATTACGTTTTTCTTTAGGGAACTGTTCAAATATAATTACCTGGGATACAGATAGGAGGGCGCCGCCACCTATGCCCTGCAGGAAGCGGAAAATCACCAGTACCCATATGTTGCTGGCTTGTCCGCACATCATCGAAAAGAAGGTGAAGGCGATAATGGAGCCAATATAATAATTGCGTCTGCCCAGTTTGCCCGCCAGAAAGCCCGTGATGGGGATGATGATGACGTTGGCGATGGCGTAGGCAGTAATGACCCAGGAGGTGTCTTCCAGGGTGGAGCCCAGGTTACCGCTCATGTGCGATAATGCCACATTTACAATAGAAGTGTCTATCAGCTCCATGATGGCCGCTGTAATCACCGCCAGGATCAATACTGTCCGTTTCATTACTGTATTTTAATATACCAGTTGGTATATTTTAAGAGAAATTTTTTTATGCCGTTACGCCGCCACCATTCATCGCTGCAAAAGCGGCATCAGGAGAAGTCAACATCAGCTGGTAGATATCTTCTGTATTGCCTACATGAATTTCATATTGATTTTTGCCGAGTGCTGCAAAGAATTCTTCCGCTACCTGTTGTGGAGGAATGCCATTAGCACCGCCGATTCCCTCTGAGAATTCAGTATTTACCAGTGGTGGCATCAGGTCGAACACATGCAGTGGTGCTATGCTGTGGCGCAGTGACTGTGTGTAGGAATGTAATGCCGCTTTAGTGGCCGAGTAAGTAGAAATGCGTGCGGATGGTGCAAATACTACAATAGAGGTCACGTTTACAATGGCAGCTTCCTGCTGACGGAGCAGTAAAGGCAGCAGTTGTTCTGTGAGCCGGATCACTGCAAAATAATTGGTCACCATTTCTTCCGTTGCTTTATCCGCTGCATTGGCGGTGGCAGACAATTCGTAAGCATGCGCTTTGCCGGCATTATTGATGACCATATTCAGTTCAGGGAAATCCTGTTCCAGGGTCTTTACCAGTTTCGCTACGTCCTGTCCGTTGCTGACATCGCTGACGATGGTGGTCACACCGGGTATCTGCCGGGCCGCTTCTGCCAGTCTTTCCGGGGTTCTGCCGGTAATAATTACTTTATTGTTTTGCTGAGATAATAATCTCGCTATCGCCAGGCCTATGCCTGCACTACCGCCGGTGATCAGCACCGTATTTCCGGATGTTTTCATTTTTTAGTTTTTATTTTATACCAATCGGTATATTTATAGAGAAAAAATTTTGATTATAACTCGTTGATGATCTTTTCTACGGATTGCATAATGGTTTTCCGGTAATTCATTTTGCCTGTTAACTTGGTGATCATAATACAGCCTTCAATCATAGCGATCATGGTGAGCGCCGTTTGTTCCACATTTGCATGTTTGCTGAATTCTCCCTGCCGTATACCTTTTTCAATCAGGCCGGTGATAATGTCTTTCCAGTTATGTACCGCATCGACTGCTTTCTGTTTTAATAAAGGGTGGGTATCATCCGCTTCGATGGCGGTGTTAAGAATCGGACAGCCACCTACGGGAAACGGGTGTTTCAGGAAGTTTTCATACACATGTACATATACCATCAACTTATCTTTGCAGGTGGTCTTTTTGTCCATTTCCTGCCTGATGATTACGCCTACTTTCTGAATGTTGTGATCAAAGGCTGCCAGGGCCACTTCATCCTTATTGGCGAAGTTGCCATAGATACTACCTTTTGTTAACCCGGTAGCATTGGTCATGTCATTCAAAGAGGTGCCGGTATAGCCCTTTTCATTGAATACGGGCGCCGTCATTTCCACAATAAACTGTTTTGTTTTCTCTGCTTTGTTCATATCCTATGATCTTTGCCGACACAAAAATATACCATTTGGTATTAAATTGGCAAATTTATTTTTGAAGGAAAGGATGAGTGCCTTACGGAATCGCATCTGGTAAGGCTTTTAGTTGATTCATGGTTTCACCACCGACATCATCAGGAAAATAGGCCGGCGTGTTTCGTCCCGCATTTCGGGGTACTGTTCTATTATTTCGGGGGAGGGCTGGGGTTCTGAGATATGGCGGATACTGAAACCGGTTGTCAGCAGCGTATTTAACAGGGTAGCTACCGTGCGGTGGTATTTGATCACATCGGTATCCAGGAATCTTGTCTTCCTTAATCCTTCCGCCTGATAATGATCTACCGGCCAGTGCAGTCGTGTGCCGGTTGCATCGTAGTACCAGTCCTGCGCGGCATTGGCCGTAAAAACAGGATGCTCCACAGAAAGCGCAAAGGTGCCGCCGGATTTCAGGCAATCATATACTTTGTGGCAAACCACATCATAAGCGGCCACGTAATGTAATGCCAGGGAACTAATGACTACGTCGAAGGAGCCTGCTGCAAAGTCAATATCTTCTATGGCTTGTTGTATATAGGTGATAGCCGGATCATGAGTCGTATTTCTGGCACGTTCCAGCATTTTTTCAGAAATATCTACGCCTACCACTGCCGCGGCCTGTTGCTCCCCTGCATACCGGCAATGCCACCCGAAGCCACAACCCAGGTCCAGTACTTTTTTATCGCGCAGATCCGGCAGCATGGCGCGGAAAGTTTGCCATTCACCTGCGGCATTCAACCCATCTACAGAGCGGGGCATCTGACTATAACTTTCAAAAAAAGCAGGATCATCGTATTTGTTCTCTTTCATATCACCATCATTTAAAGTGGGGAACTTATCAGGATCACCTGAAAATTAAAATTAATGAAATATGCAATAGAAAGTGGATGATGTCAACTTGCTACAGCCTGCGACAGCCTTTTATATCCGCTAAAGTATTCATCTCCGGAATTCTAAAAAAAAATTTGAAATTATAAATTACATTTAAGCACAAGAGAATCGCAAATGTCTTACATGAAAAGTTGATTATCGTGATAAGTCCTATGCAGTGCTGTTTGCCTCAAATTTTTGAATCCACGTAAAATACTCAGATGCGCAAAGTATCTTCCCTGTTTACCTTTTTTTCTATGACCGGATTTTCGCAGGAAAGGACCGCAAACAGGTCGCCTGTATACAATAATTCTTTAACCCGCTACTTTACTACAGCGCATTGTAAAAGCAATCCAGTGATTGTTCAGCTAACACCCAAAGACAATTTATAGGATAATGAAACGACTGTTCCTACTACTGATTATTTTCATATGCACTGCTGCTGTTGCCTTCTCACAAAAAAAAGATAGTACCTGGAAAGGTGCTGCCAATGGGATTGTACGGGATTCCGTTCATAACTACGCTTTACCTGCAGCTACGCTGGCGGTGTACCTGGTGAAAGATTCAAGTTTGATCAGTTACCAGTTATCCGACAACTTCGGGGAGTTTCATTTTAAAGACCTGCCGGTAAACCAGTCGTTAAGAATTGTGGTCAGCTATATGGGCTACCGGAGTTTGGCGAAAAAGTTTACAATCAGCGGTAATGAGATCGATTTAAAGCAACTCAACCTGGAACGTGGAGAAAACAGTTTGAAAGGCATTGAGGTGATCGCAGTACCACCAGTGCAAATGAATGGAGATACCCTTGAATTTAATGCCGATGCTTTCCGGCTGGATCCCAATGCGCAAACAGAAGACCTGCTACGGGTATTGCCCGGCGTAACCCTTTGGGGCGATGGTACCATTACTGTCAACGGCAAGGAAGTACGCAGTGTATTAGTGGATGGCAAACCTTTTTTCGGAGGTGATAAGCGCGTGGCTACCCAGAATATTCCCAAAGATGCGGTAGATAAAATTCAGGTGTATCAGCAAAACAAGAACCGGGACAATCCGCTGGATTCCGTGACGGAAGTGAATATCAAGCTGAAAGCAAATAAGCGGATGGGCCACTTTGGAAAAATGTCTGCGGGCTATGGCTCCAGGGAACGTTATGAGGCAGATGCCAGCATCAACTTTTTTTCGCCAAAGACCCAGATCGGGTTTGTGGCTGCCAGCAATAACATTAACAAAGATGCCGCAGATGCCAACCAGCTGCTGCGCAACAGCACCTTTAAAGGAGTAGGGGCCGGGACGGAGTACCAATCGGATTTCTCGACGCAGGGCATTAACAGGTCCAAATCGGGTGGATTTGTATTTCAGCATGACTTCATACCAGATCCGGATTATAATAAGGAGAATCGCCTGAATGCGAGTTATTTCCTGAAGAATAATATCAACGACCAGGTACGTAATACCCAAACGGTTACCTCGCTCGGCGGTGATAGTAGCCTGATACGGGATGATCGAAACAACAGCCGGACTAACAACACGGCTCAGCACTTCCAGTCGAGGTATGATAAACGTCAGGACAATAATCGCTTTTACGCCGGTGCGTCCTTCAACAGTAACACTATGCACAGCAACAGCCGTAATGAAAGTAGCGTATTTAATACAGCCCGGGTGTTGCAAAGTACCAATCAGTCCGTGAATGATAATAACAGTGACGGGAAAAATATGACGCTGGAAATTGGTACATCACACCGCTCACGGATGTATCAAAGCCGGCGGCCACGCGATTATGAAATTAATTATTCCTTTATTGCCGCCAACAACAACAACGACCGGTGGCAGCAAACAACATTTAATTCCATCGACAATCCTGCACAAAATAAATTGTTTGACCGGCGTTATAATACCCGCAGCAATGACATCAAACAACACCTGTCGCTGAAGTGGGGCGATTTATCTCGCTGGATGTTTAGTGGTAACTTATCCCGGTTAAGCATCCAGCTGCAAAATAACCTGGACGTAAATACACACCGGGAAAAGAACGGGGTCATGGATAAGGATCCTGCAAAAGACAATTATGTATTGAATCAGTATTTAACCAACGACAGCAGGTATACTACGATAGATGAAAAGCCGGCATTGAATTTCAGCCGGACATTCAATAAAGGGCTGGTGAATCGTTATAACAAGTCGGTTACCATAGATGCCAGTGCGCAGGCACAATTTTACCAGC
The DNA here is from genome assembly GCF_056399985.1 of Chitinophaga sp. 01L420. Lineage (NCBI taxonomy): Bacteria > Pseudomonadati > Bacteroidota > Chitinophagia > Chitinophagales > Chitinophagaceae > Chitinophaga > Chitinophaga sp. 01L420. Next base: position 92,139 of record NZ_JBFTSK010000030.1, on the reverse strand, counting down.
TGCAAAACCATTCTGATCATGCTTTTCAAAACCTCAGCCGTAGTTACCTGAAGTTTGTACCGAGTGCGGGCATCAGCTATCAAAACAATCAGTCTGGCGACTTCTATGATACCTATAGCCTGAATTTTGCCGCTACCAATGATTTTCCGGCTGTTTATCAGCTGGCGCCACTGGTGGATAGTTCCAATCAGTATTACATACGAAATGGTAATGCTACCCTGAAGCCTGCTGAAAAAAGAGCATTGACGTTCAGCATGAGCCATTACACAATGAGGACAAACAGAGATTTCAACTACAATGGGAGTGTGTCTGCCGGCATCATTAATAATAGTTTTGCAGATAGCAGTATGACAGATAAAGAAGGACGCAGCAGCTATTATGTGGTGAATGCAGATGGCCATCAGTTTTTGAGTATATCCGGTAACCTGAACAAAGCATTTAAGTTAAGGCAGCATCAGTTGCAACTCAGTGTGAATACTTTTACCAATTTTACCCGTACCCCTAATAGTATTGGCGGTGTATGGAATAAATCAGATAATATTAACAGCTATAATAATCTCCGTCTTTATTATTCCTACAAGGATATTTTTAATGCCAGCTTCAACCAGGGCTTTAACTGGTATAAATCCAGGCAACAGGGAATTGAGGGCAATGATCTCAGCAACCGTACCTATGTGACGGCGTTCAGCGCCAGCGCTAATTGTACCCGGCGACTCTCCGTTAGCAGCAACGTGAATTTTAACCATAATACCTCTACGAGTTCGGGTGGTATTAATTACACCATCTGGAATGCCAGTGCAGCTTATCGCTTTATGAAGGGAAATAATTTCGAGTTGAAGTTATCCGCTATGGATTTGTTGCACCAGAATACCAGCATTATCAACTACGGATATAACAACATACTGACCTATGGTACAGTAAATGTGCTGCAACAGTATTTTATGGCGACAGTGTCGTGGTTTCCGCGGAAGTTTGGAAAGAGGGAGAAGGCGAAAGAAACAGCGGAAGAAGAGTAATCTTTAACTCCTGGTGTCTGTAGAACCCACATGCAGAAGGTATAAGATCAGATGAAGAAAAAGAATATTTAGAACAGATGGTGTATTTTTGTTTGGTATTATCAACGTAAACTACACCATGGATATAACCCGGATATACCAACGTAAAAGTTGGAATGCGCTCCCGGAAACGGAAGCGAAAGCAATTTTATCTTTTTTAATAGAAACGCAACTGCCTGGATTTACGATCAAATCTTTTGAACAATTCAATAAGTTTAATCAAAGCACATTTACCGCGGTATTGGAGTATAAGGGAAGCGAATTTGTTTTTGTTCCAGGTGACACGGTCACCATTGGCTTAGATCATTACACAACGGCAGCGGAGAACAAAATAAACATCGCCGAATTAACAGGAATAGAGGTAACCGAAGTGGATGCCTATATCGAGGAACGCCTGTCGCCGGTACGAACAGTTACTATAGGTCCGATGGTTGTAGAGCGCCATGTGCAGGAAACAGGTTACTTCCCGGTGGCCCTGGATGATGAACGGCTGGTAGCGGATGATTATTTTGAAAAAGCCCTGGTGGACTTACGTAGCACACCAAAGGAAAAATATAAGTATACCGTAAATGACAGCTTTCGCCTCGCGAAAAATGGAGAAGAGATCAAAGCATTCCTGTATGAATCTTCTTCTTATGATGAGCTGGTAAAGAATATCGTTGATACTGGCTTCCGTTTGCCCACGGAAGATGAATGGGAATATTTATGTGGTGGTGGTTCCCGCACTATGTACCCATGGGGAGATGAGCTGGATCGCACGAAAAAATATCATCATTTTGCAGCAGATCATGATAAGAACACGCCCTATTTTTTAGATACCTATAATCATTTCGGCATAGTGATCGCTAATAATCCCTATCACTATGAGATCATGATGGATAGCGAGTGGTTTCTAAAAGCCGGAGATGGTGGTTGTAATATTTGTGGTGGTGGCGGATTGGAGATCGGTTACCTGAGTACGGCTACTTATTACAGAGATGTGAATATCTTTGATGAAGAGATGGATTATAAAGAAGAAGTCACTGGAGATTATACTTTTGTAAGAAGAATAAAAAGATTACTGTAAACTATAGCAATTGTTTATTGAAACTATTAGTAATGGTCTGTGTCGGCAAATAATTTTTTCGCCAGCTGAAAGTCACTGGTGTGGTCGTGCTTAATTGTTAAGAAGTATTTTCTTTGCCAATGTTGAGTTTTCTCAGCCTGTTTACTGGTAATTGTATCCCAAGGTGAATAAACTCTGATTCCACGTTTTCCTCCTTTCCCATTTTGCGAAATAATTCCGTTATTTGCTAAAACAGATTTTGGAAAGACAAACTGCCCCAAATGATTGCCACTTTTTGTTGTAATAACTATAAAGTCGATATTATCCAAAATGTCGAAAGGTGCTGTTATTCCGTCGTCATTTCTTTTCCAGATGGTTACAAATTGTCCTGTTTTTGTCGGCGTAACTTTGGCAACCCGGTATTGAATTGTCTTTCCGTTAAGTTTAAATGAGCAGGCACCATATTCCAAACTCTCTGAATTCAGTATTGGGTTTGTTAATACGAAACCACATTTATCGTAAACCAATTCCTTCACAATTTCTAAGTCATTATGAAATGATTTTATTATTGTCGAATAATCTTTAGCTGTCATCGTTTAGTGTCTGTCAATTTATTATCCGTCATAACCTACTCCATTGAAATATATAAGGAGTCTTTTGGGTTATATAATATCGAATATTTTATGCCGGTAGGAAGATTCTTCGAAACTGTTTCCATCAACTTTTTAATAGCTGCTTGTATTCCTTCATTGTTTGAATCAGTTTGCTGCATCACTATCATGCTGACGCCAGGTTGGTCACCTCTTATACGGGTAAAATTTCCGTGAGTATAAGGGCCAAATTCCATTTTCGCTGCTACGTCCTTTAACCGCAATACGGTATCGGCATTCGTACGAATCTTCATATCTCCGTAAGTAACAGGTTGATGATGTTCACTTTTGCACTTAATGATATAATCAAAAGGCTGTTTGCCATCCTTGAATAATACCCCTGTTACTGCTTCCAATTGCTTCGCAGGAATAGCGGCTAATACTTCCTGCAATGTTAAATTAAAAGTGCTCATCTGCTGTTTGTTTAGGCAGATACGCGTCAGCGAGTCTTTATTGTGGTCAGCAGTAACTACTTGACTGACGCCGGGAGTCCGTTGCAGATCAGGAATAATATTGGTGGCGGCATACTTGGCCAGGAATGTATCGTCGTAAGGTCCGTCTTTTTCAGCGTACAGATCAATCGCCATCACTATGGGCCCATGTTGCCTGGAGACGGTAATGCCCGGCCCGGCCATCTGTGCAGGCAATTGGCTGGTTATTACAGCAGCGAGATTTGAAATATTCAGCGCCGCCGCATCCGGATTTGTACCTGGTTTAAAGTAAACGGTCATCACCAATGAACCATCACTACTGGCCGTATAGCTCATGTGATCCATGTCTTCAACATGCTGAAAGATGGACTCTTTCAATGGAATAGCTACTGAATTTAATACCGTGTTCACATCGGCTCCGGAATAAAGCGCCCTTACCTGTATAGAAGGAGGTAACTGCTGTGTGGGTTGTTTGGTAGATGCGAGTCCGCCACAACTAATCAGCATCGCATAAATAAGGGTGACTATTACCAGCCATTTCGAATGGTTTCTGAACATCTTTTTTTGCAATTAGCGCAACGGGTGAAAAAACAAGTAATCGGAAGATAGGAATAAAACACGAATTGTAAGGTGGCTGCTTAAAGCTTCTTCCATTCCGCATCCTTACCCCTGTTATTGTAGGTGACCAGTTTATATACTCCTGTCGCCTCGTCTTTCACGAACTCAAACCTGAGAGGGGCTTCCTTCATATAGAATTTATTCTCCTTCTCTGCATACAATGTTACTTTAGGTAGCCTGTCGTCAGGATTAAGCGCCTCAGCAAACAGCGTATTCCCTTCCTGGGTTATCCGGATCTGGTGATTCACTGTTCCTGTAAAAACTTCATAAGTACCGGTAAAAGGCTGGAGCTGTTTTGCTGTCAATTGCAGCATGGCAGCTATGCTTTTCCCCATCGCCAGCCTGGACAGGTCATTGGTGAGCACCTGCCAATCCATATCTGATTCATAGCAGTTGAACAGCGCGACCACATAAATATCCTGTGCAGGAAGGTAAACTATATCCGTTTGATATCCATCAGTAGAGCCATTGTGTTCCACGGTGGGTGCTTCCTCCAGTTTTTTGATAAACCAGCCAAAGCCATATTCGGAGTCGCTGCCATCTGCCAGCTTGTAAGCAGTAACTGCCAGCTTTAAGGTTTCCGGCTTGATTAGTTTGCCGCTGTATAATGCCTGATGCCATGTCAGCAAATCATTTGCAGTTGATTCCAGCGCACCTGCACCATAAGTCAGGTTGACAGGTTGAAGTGCTGCATCTTCCAGTTTCCCGTTGAACCTGGAGTAGGGGGTAGGTCTCCTGGAATCTGTCCTTTCGGGATCAATGTAAAACGTGGTTTTTAATTCGGCCTTCCTGATCAACTGCTCAAGCAGGTAGTCTTTATAGGGAAGCCCGCTGACTTTTTCTATAATGTATCCCAGTAAAAAATAATTGGAGTTACTATACTGAAATGTAGTTCCTGGCACAAACAGCAGCGGCTCTTTACTGAAAACATCTATGACCTGTTTAGGGCTATAATGGTTGATTTCTTCGGGTTTTGCATCCGTTTCCAGTTCCAGGTAATTCCTGATCCCTGAGGTCTGACTGAGCAGGTGAGCGATCGTAATGGTATATCCTTTCCAGGGATAGTCAGGCAGAAAACGTTGTATACTATCATTAAGGCCAAGCATTCCCTGTTCGATCAACTGCAGGATCGCTACTGCGGTAAACTGTTTCCCGACAGAACCGATCCTGAAAATGTCCGTTGTTTTCATCGCTTTCCTGCTTTTGATATCTGACTGACCGAAAGCCTTTTTATAAATCACTTTATCTTTTTCAGCTACCAGTACAACAGCACCCGGTGCAATATCCGGCAGTCTGAGAGAGATCAGGGAATCGGCGCTTTTAACAAATTGTCGCCGTTGGATCTGGGCAAAAACCGAATCGGAAAAGCATAGTGTTATGAACAACAGGCAAGCAGTAAATTTCATCAGGATGATTTTTTTTATGGATGTCAATTTAGGGTAAAATTGCTTTCGTGGCCTGTCCTGGCTTGTTCAAATCCGGATTTGAGTACAATTGAATGAGATGGTAACAACATTGTTCACGTAACATCCTATTCATATACATATAAAAAATATTCTCTTACTTTGAAAAAGTTTCAATAGTTTAGTTTTACCTTTTTTGAAAGTACTTTCAGTATAAGATAAGTTTTTCCTAATGAAACCCAGTACGGATGTTAAACCAAAAGACTTGTATCAGTTTAAGGTCTATTATCAAACCCTCAAATAACACTTTAATCCCATTATTTATTTAACAGGATGCGTTAACAGCATCTGACTACAACAGCAAAACACAATTCGCATTTATTCAGGTATCGGTTCACCGGATGAATCTGCACGTCAGGCCATCAGGCAGGCAGGCTGCGTTCATTGTATGCACCATTCAGAAGCAACCGCTTTTGCAGGAGTTGCCATGCTTTAAGAATGCGGATGTTGGTGGTCATCTTTTGAAAACACTCGTGGAAAGTAAATTCATCATCTGGAAATGAGGCAAGACAACCCTTATCACATTTACCAATAATCTTACATCTTATGAAAAAAACGGTTTTAGTCATCGCCATAATTTTATTAGGCGCGGTTATCTTCATACGTTGGAATTATTTTTCTCCTATCGAAAGGCGATCTTTCAATATCATATTTAGTCCGCATCCTCCCAAAGATTTGATCTCCAGTGCTACCCCTGATCAACTGGTATCTTTTGCATGGAATGAATTTTTGTCGTTGAACTGGAAATCTTCCTACTATGAAAACGGGAAACGCGATTACCCGGACACCACCTGGTCGTATAATCTTAATTTTCCTGACCTCACTGTATGGGAAACCTATGCTCACCGGACAGAACTGAGACCTAATACTGATAAAATGCTGCCCTTTGACAAACCTCCCCATTATACTTATGGTATCCCGATACGACCATCCGGAGGGGCAGTTTTTACACTCTTTAATAACCTGGATGAAGGTAATGAGATAGGTTCCTGTAATGTATATGCGGATAAGGATTTACGGGTGCTTTACCAGGCCAAGGTAAACAGAGACGAATATCAATATATTTTAACCAACTATCCTACCAAAGACAGCTTAAGAAAGGCAAGAGACAGCACCTTGTTGCTTATCGGGAATGCGCCTGCAAACTATAATTCATGTAACCCCATGCCTGGAAAGATGATTATTACATTACCCTGTGGAGGCGCCATTGGAAGTGATGGGAATCCCGTCACCGGAACTATCGAAGTAAAGACCGCTTGGAGGCCTTATAACAGCTCAGATGATGTTACCCATTATATTACCCGTAATGTGATCACTTATTCAAAGCGCCCCGGAGGAACGTTTTATCACAACCAAAGGTATGTGCTGCTGGGGATGCATATCATTCATAAAACCGTCAGCTACCCTGATTTTATTTTTGCAACTTTTGAGCATGAAGACCTGCAAAACCCTCCCCAGGGCCAACCTCACTATTCTTACAGATTATTGGATTCCACCACCAATGGCCATGAAATTGGGCCATTCCATACGGATTATCCCCGCCTGCGGAATATCCCGTTTGTTATTAAGCAGGGAAACGATTATGCGCAGGCACTTATTAAAGCAAAAAATCCTAATTCTCCACTCAGTCACTACCGGTTAATAGGTATTCAGTCGGATCCGGAGAAAGACGAGGCATTGATAAGTAAGTACCTGGCAAACTATGTGATTGAATCCGATTCTTCATTAGGACTTTTCAAGGGGAGTGGTTTGGATTCACCCCGCAATGGTGGGGTAAACACCTTTTACAAAGGTAGAAAGCTTAGCATCAGCGGTTGCCAGGGGTGTCATGGAGTGGCACAAACAAAATTAGGAACGGACTTCTCTTTTTTGCTTAGTGGATTTGAGCCGGTTAAAGCGCCGGATATCAGTTCTCCCGAGAACAAATTAAACAAGTATATAAAAGAAATCAAAGCAATGGAGGCGCGTAGCAATACTATCCTGAAAAAATAAAGCTGCGCATTTCCCGGGAAATGAAAATGGACAAACCGCAGTAGATGTCGGTTTGTCCATTTTTTAGTACGCCCGGGTATATTCTTTCTTATTATCTCGGCTGTTGCCGGGTAACACAATGGATCATTGCTCCATTGGCGAACAGGTTGCGACAGCCGATTCCAACCACTTTTTTACCCGGATACAGCTGCTGAATAATATTCAGGGCCAACTGCATCGTTGGAGTCATTATATTTGGGTACCAGCACGCTGCTGTTGGCGATATGATAGTTGATGTAGGAGGATTTAGCCTTTTCGGATAAGTGCGATGGTTTCTTTGCAGGTGTATTTGAAAATCCGTTGAATATTTCGGTAGGAGTAATGAGAAACTTCTTCCAGCTGTTTTATTGAAACCTCCTGGTCATAGTTATTCTCTATAAAGTGAATAATATTATAAACGCAATATAGATTTGATGAGCTATTTCCGTTCATTCTAACTGGTTTTAGCTGATTTTAAGGTAGCTAAAATAACGGCAATTATCAAAAAGAATATAGCTGACAGGTGTTTGAATAATTGTAATTACCCTGTTGTCATTAAACCAGGTTTATAATCTGCCGGTTATGATTCATTTCAAAGCAAGCGGAAGACCTGCTTCCTGTATTCTTCAAAATCATGCTCATTGGTAAAGGTCTCAAATTTTTCCTGCCTGCCGTTTCTATCTTCTCTTACCAGTATTACGTTCTGGCCTCCGATGATGGTTCGTTTGGCTTTTTCAAATATCAGTTCCAGTTTCTGGCGGTCCTGAATTGACTGTAGTTCTTCTATTTGATTCACAATGATTACAAAATCTTCCATTTCAGCTGTTTCTGGCAAATTTATAATAATTTGTCATGTTTTGTAACCAAAGTGGCCACTGGCGAAACCATCATTATCAAAAGAGATTTCACTACTCCGGTCATGTATTCGTTTTTTTGATTACCGGGTGTATTACCCGCAACCGATCGGTATTTTGCCTCTATGGATTCCTGATTTTTAATTACCATATTTGTAATATTTTCTTTTCTTTAAAAAAAATAATCTTGAAAACGATCTTTTCAGCCCTTTCCCTTACCGCCCTTTTGCTTACATGCACCTTTACTACCAATGCACAAAGCAAAGACACTATATCATCGCAATGGATCTCCGAAGCACAATTTATTTCCATAAACGGATTGGAACAATGGATAACTATTAAAGGCGCACGCTCGAAGCCTGTTATATTGTTTCTTCATGGCGGGCCAGGCAGTGTTATGAGTCCGTATTCAGATAATCTCTACAAAGACCTGGAAAAAGATTTCGTTGTTGTCAATTGGGATCAACGAGGGGCTGCAAGGACTTTCGGACAACATGCCCCGGATGAATTGACCCCATCTTATTTACAAGCTAATCCTTTAACCGTTGAGCAGATGGCATCGGATGGCATCCAGGTGTCGGAATATCTGATTAAACATCTTGGGAAGCAGAAAATTATTCTTTTCGGCACTTCATGGGGATCTGTGCTTGGTGTTACTATGGCTACAAAACGTCCCGACCTTTACTACGCTTATGTTGGGCATTCACAACTCGTTACTCCTGATGATGACTTGTTGCTTTATAACAATGTTTATAAACTGGCAAAGCAAAATAATGACCAGGAATCTTTAAAGATACTGGACGACCTTGGCATACCTCCCTATGATAAAGCCCGTTCTGTAGGCAAGTTGTTCAGGGTGGTGAAAAAATACGAAAAAGCAAATTCAACCCCTGCGCCCTCCGGCTGGTTTGTAGAGGCTCCGGACTATAATAATGCAAAAGATAGCCTGAACAGGGAACTCGGAGACGACTATTCGTTTGTAAATTTTGTTGGCGACAAGCAGTTGGGTGTTAAATCTATGCGAGCTACCATTCATTTCCTGCAAAACAACCTTCAATTTAAAATCCCGGTATATTTCATTCAGGGCGAACACGATCTTTTAACATCAAAAGAAAAAACGACCAATTATTTCAATAAACTACAGGCACCAAAAAAAGAATATTTTTTATTGCCAACAGCTGCGCATGGATATAACGGTGCGGTATTGGAAACGCAGTATAAAGTGTTTAAGCGTATAAAAACGTTGTGAGCATCTCCGATTTTTCATGGAAACGATGAGTGCTATACATTAAACTGCCGCAGGTGATGGTCGAAATGTTTATACACAAAGATGCCAATTTCGTCTACCTTCATCTTGCCAAAGAAGTCGTGAATAAAATCCGGATTTGAGTAATGTCCGTATTGCCTAATCTGTTCCACCCAGGTCTTTTTTTCCTGTTCAACATCGCCGTTTTTTGCCTTTATGGCGAAAATGCCTGCCGGCATATTTTTTTTCATTGGAGCATCACTTTTTACCATGCTTTTCAACGCCATTTTTCCGAAGATCTTTCCCAGGAATTCCTGCTTATAAACATACTGGCTATTACCCAGGATCCAGTTGTTCCATGTTGTACAATGTTTGGTCATCTGGTAAACATTCATCTTGCCCCATTGGGCTGTATTGCTTTTTGTAAGGGAATTGATCCTGTCAATTAATTCTTCTCTGGTTGCATTGTCAAATATCGTTTTCATATCCTTGTTGTTTTCTGATGTAAAGGTATCTCGGTGCTAAGACAGGGTCACTACTCAAAAATGACATTAAGGAGTGGATTTTGTGCCATTTTTTCCTTATATTTTGAATGCACCATATTTAGATAGGATGAAACATATTTCAGTTATAATATATGAAGAGGTCTTGTTATCGGCGGCTTCTACCACTGTAGCGTTATTAACGAGTGCCAATGAAGTGGCCGTAAGAAAAGGCATGCCTGCTCCTTTTCAGATAGAGCTGGTAGGGGTACATCTCAGGAATGTGCAGCTAAGCCTTCCCATACAGTTTCAGTGCAGCAAGACCATATCTGACGACTTTGATACAGATATTATTGTGATCCCTCCTATGAGTTCCAACCCGGAGGACATCGATTCAATGCTTTCCAGGAACAACATCCTGGTTGATTGGATAAAAGAGAAATATCAGGAGAACGCGCAGATCATCAGTCTTTGTACCGGCGCCTATTTCGTGGCAGAATGCGGCCTGTTGGATGGCATGCCAGCTACATCCCACTGGGGCGCTATCGAAGACCTGCAGAAAAGATACCCGTTAATAGATTTCAAACCCGACCATGTTGTTACCCATTCTAAAGCTATTATTACTGGTGGCGGAGGATTTTCAGCATTAAATGCCCTATTGTATTTCATAGAAAAGGACTGTGGGAAAGAGATAGCGGTAGAGCTAAGCAAATACTACGCCCTGGACTATGGGCGGACTTCACAAAGCATCTTCACTGTCTTTTCAGGACAGCGCATGCACAATGACGATGAGATACATATTGCCCAGAGCTTTATTGAGAAGAAATTTAATTTTGATATCTCCGTAGATCAGATTGCCAGGCAGGTAAATATGAGCAAACGGAACTTTATCCGCCGGTTTAAAAGTGCCACCTCGCTGAATCCGATAGAATTTATTCACAGGGTAAAAGTAGAAGCTGCCAAGAAAGCATTTGAAGCCGGCGAAATGAATATTGCTGCTGTTACGTATAGTGTTGGTTATAATGACCTGAAAACATTCAGGATGGTATTTAAAAAGATTACCGGGACAACACCTGTTGAATACAGGAATAAGTATAAAACGAGAACGGTAGCTTAGGTTCGTGATATAGGCTCAAGTTGAAAACCTGAAAGAATGAATGCTACAGATCCAAACCTGCCAGTTGCCCGAAAGCCATCATCACGGATGTTTTAGAAGAGACTTTATCTTCATTGTCCTTAAATACGCTTTTAAGATATAGTGCATTAAGAACCTCCATCATTATAGTCAGCATTACCTTTTCATTATGTAGGCTCCGTCTAGCTTATGTTTAGCACCCGCTAAGTGCATATAGAAGCAGTGCAGCAGAGGTGGACTTGATGCGGAAATGAGGTCCGGATGTGTAACCGGAATGAAATTGAATCAGCAAATGGATGGAGGTCAGAAGTGGCCATAGCAGTGCCGCTTCAGTACGAGACTATAGCTGCGGAAAGAGATTTACTATTGAAAAGAAGCAGGTATAAAAGGTTTATTCATCAAAATATCTCCGGAGGCAAGATCGCTTTATTCCAGTTGAATGATAGCTGGATATGCGTGTGTATAGGTAAGGTTGGGAAGCAATATCTTCCGCTTTGGGTAGGTACGTTTATTAGCAGATTTGGGTACTTGTGGCGCTGCCACCGCAATAATATCGGCAGCCATGTATTGTCTGCTGTTGGATGGGCCGTCTTTGTATAGGGCTCTTACCTGGAAAACAACTACCAGTGAACCCTGCCCGGGTACCTCCAGTGAAACATTTGTTTCCTGGAAAGTGGTATCCGTATCTATCATTAGTGTAACCGTTTCGCTACCCGCCACCTGACGTGATATAAAATCAATACGCGTTGCGATCACTTTTACTTCCAGTGCAGCAATACCTTTATACCCATCGATGGTTTGTGCGGGAATATTTAATATTCCGTTGCTCAGCAGCCGGGGAGCCACCGTAAAGAAACGATCTACTCCGGTATGCTGATTGAAACGGAAGCCTGTCAGGGCCTCGTGATGATCGCCGGCAGCAATGAGCAGTTTGTTGAGCCGATTGATGTGGCCGCCATCACAATGGATATCCAGGTTGCCGTAAAAAGCATGACGGATAAAAGCGCCTTTCCTGCTGGCGATGCCAAAGCGCCGGGATGCGCGACGGGTAGCAGCCGTTTGCTGCACGCTTCCCGGCATGCTGCGCAGGAAGTAGTTGCCATTACGCTTATACCCTATGAGATTCCCGAGTTTTCCCGTAAAAGAAATGACAGACATTTGTTTTGCCATGGGAGATTATTTTGATTACTATAAATATAACATAATTCGGGGAACGTGTTTGGGGGACAGATGGAAGCTTAGCTAAAGGGAGTGTAGTGCGTATTGTATAATATTTAAAGATAGTTTGATGGGGATTTGAGAATAGCAAACGGGAGTGTATGGGCATTTAGAGAATATTGAAAAAAGATATTCCCCAACTTTCAACTTGATCCCCTTGAGGTTGACATGACAGCCCTAAAATAAAACTGGCCAAACAGTGTTTAAACCGTTTGGCCAGTGAAGTGCCCAGAACTGGATTCGAACCAGCACACCCTTGCGAGCGCTGCGACCTGAACACAGTGCGTCTACCAATTTCGCCATCTGGGCAACTGATATCGTGTCAGGGGTTGCAAAGATAAGCAGACAAAGCATTTCACCAAATTTTTTCCAGACTTTTTTGAAAAAAACTTCAGCACATAAATAATAGTTATGCGCTGGAACCCCTTGCCCGGGCTTGTTTAAGCCTCAACCGCCTTGCTCACTTTACGATACACAAACTCATGATAGATATGCCTGCGGCAGAATCTACCCGGTGTATCTGAGTTAATCAGCTTCACGTATAATGCCTTCGGAACATCCAGGTATTCATAGCTGCTGCCATCCTGGAAATGAAGTTGCAATGTTTGTTTGGTATAACTGAAATCTACCATTGTAGAGGCAGATATCGTTTCTGTATACTGTGGAAGTGCAGCCTCAATGGTTTCAGGCGCAATACTCACCAGGAAATGATATGCTTCAATCAATTCTTTACTCTTCGTTTCGGCTTCCAGCTTTTTCTCTTCCTCTACTCCTTCAAATTTATCCGGATGCCACTCCTTCATTAAATTCCTGTAAATCGTTTTTAATTCTTTTAACTCAGTAGTTTTGGTAACGCCCAGCAACTTCCTGTAATCAACTATTTTACTCATAATGTATTTGTTCAAAAAATAAACAGGCTGATCACTATGAGCAGGCTACCATTTATCTTACCCGAAAAACCGGCAAAGTTACGCTTTTTTAAGCTCCCGCCAAGGATTTATTTACCCTTGTCCAGCGCCATTTTGATGGCCAATCCGCCGAAAACACCGCCCATTACCCACTTTTGCAGGCGTACCCACTTCGGATTAGCGGAAAACCAACGTGTTACCTTCGCCGCAGAAAATATGATAAAAAAATTAACTGTGAAGCTAACCGTTATCTGCGTAAGGCCCAACAGGAAGCTCTGTGCCAGCACAGACCCGTACGCCGGCTTGATAAACTGCGGAAAAAAAGACAGGTAAAACACCGCTACCTTAGGATTCAGCAGATTGGTGAAAAGACCCATACTGAATAATTTAAGCGGCTTATCCGCCTGTAGCTGTTTGTCGGTGTCAAACATGCCTTTTCCGCCCGGTTTAAGCGTTTGCCAGGCTAGGTACAGCAAATACAGGCTTCCGGTCATTTTTAGCACCGTATAGGCGTAAGGAACGGCCATTAAAACAGCGGTTAACCCAAAAGATACCAGGGTGATGTGAAACAGGAATCCACAGGCCACCCCGCAAAGCGAAATAAATCCTGCCCTTTTCCCCTGCGTAACAGACCGGGAAATCAGGTAAATCATATTCGGCCCCGGTACTAATACCATGAGCAATGCAGTAAATGCAAAAAGCAATAGTTGGCTGATCGGTATCATCGTTATTGGATTAAAGGAGAAAGATGGCACAAGATAAAACATTCTGAAAAATAAAAAGTCCTCCCGGTGATAATGACCAGGAGGACTACCCACCTTTGAATGATTAATTTTTCTTCGTTAATTCTCCCCGCATATTTTTGATAATTAATGAATGTATACAGTATCGCGCGTTTCAGTGTAGTGGAACCCATAAATAAAGGCCATGTTGCGGAGTATAGCCGTTAACGTTTCAGGACCGTAGGTGGCCGTAAAACGGGTGCCTTTAAAAAGTTTTCTGGAGACGGAAAACTTTTTATGATACCGGCCTTCCAGACGGCTGAAAGCTGCTTCCAGCGGCACATCTTCCAATACCAGTGCGCCCCGTTTCCAGTCGGCCTCTTTCTCCGGTAAAAAACGTCTGGTATTAAAGCTTTGTGTTGATTTTTTATAAGAGAGTTTCAGACCCGGTGTTAATATCAGGATACTATCCGGTTGATGTAGCAGCGACAGGCGTACTGCAATTTTGCCGGCGGATAAAGCAATGCCTGTGGTAGTTTCGCCCGGATAGGCTTCTATGTTGAAATGCGTACCAAGTACGGTAGCTTGCAGCCCGCTTGCATGCACCTGGAAAGGAGCGGCTTGTGCTGCCACCTCAAAGTAGGCTTCTCCCGAAAGTATCACCTTCCTTACGAGCACATTATAATCATCAGGAATGGTGACAACCGATCCCGGCGTAAGCCACAACTGACTGCCATCCGTAAGGGTCAGTCGGCGTACATACGTGGACGTATTTGTGATCGTTCTGTTATGCACAAGAGGGACCACTGTTTTGGCCGGATGCTGCAACCATAATAAACTACCCAGCAACAGGGCAATACCTGCAGCTGCCAGCCATTTTATGTAAAACAGGCCACGGTGACGCACCGGCTTTAACAGGTGTGAAAGCTGCTGATCCAGCATGCTGGCCATTTCTGCAGGCATAGGAGGGGCTGCATCCTCCCATGCTTCATCCAGCAATGTTTCCAGCGCCGGATCCTCCTGCGTTTGCAGCCAGCGTACTACCGTTTTTCGTTCGGCTGTTGTACAGGTATTGTCTATATATCTTTGCCAGGTATGTGGGTCGATCATAAGGCATCAGTTTACATGCTACTATCAGCACGTAAAAACAAGGATCTACCTCAATACAGAAAGGCTATTTAAACGGCAATTAACAATTTGGTAATACTGAATTTCCCTGAGGAGCCCCCTATCTTTGTAGTACTTATGTCGGATACAGCTACGTATGATAAGGAACTTGTCTTTACCCGGTTATATCATGCCTCCCGCGACAGGCTGTATAACTACCTGCATAATTATACACAGGACACCCATTTGCTGAAAGACCTCATGCAGCAATGCTACCTGAAAATATGGGAGCGAAGGGAAGAAATCTACGACATAGAAAATGCATTGCCCCTGCTCAAAACTATTGCCCGCCATCAACTGATTGATGTGATCCGCAAACGCATGAAAGAAGATACCGCATGGCTGGAAACAGTGCAGGAAGAAGTAGACCAGCTGCTGGTGATGCCGGCAGAAAGCTCCCGTACTTCCCTGCAGGCACTCGATACCGCAATAGCACAACTCCCCGATAACTGCCGGCAGGTGTACCTACTGCACCGCGAAGAAGGCTTGTCTTACCGTGATATTTCTTTTCGTATGTCCATTTCAGTTAGTATGGTGGAAAAACACATGAGTAAAGCTATCCGTTTACTTAAACATGACTTGCTCACCAACTGCGAACTGCTGCTGGTCATTGTAGCGGTAAATAAATTGTTGTAATCGGGAAATTGCACTACTTTAATAGTAGAAATACCTGTTTACTTTTTCAACCTGATCTTATATGAAAATACCCGTGTTGTTAACCATGCTGCTGTTTTGCGCATTAACAGGCTACGCACAGCAACTGGACTCTATCAGATATCCCAATGGCTATCTTTATTATCATACTTACGGCAGCGGAACACCGGTAATTGTTTTATCCGGTGGTCCCGGAAATTCCTGTTTACAGCAGGAAGAAGTAGCCATTGCACTCAGTAAACAATACCGTAGTATTTTGCTGGAACAACGGGGGACAGGATTGTCTGTTCCAGTTCCATTCGATTCAACTACCATCAATCTCAAGGCGGCCATGGATGATTTAAACCGGCTGTTGCAACACCTGCATGTAAAACGGGCTGTTTTCTATGGTCATTCCTGGGGAGCCATGCTGGCAATGAGTTTTGCGGCCAATTACCCGGACAAAGTAAGTGCACTGGTACTCGCTGATCCGGGATATTACAAGTTTTCTGCCGACCTGCTGACAACACATGTCAATAACCTGCGTGCCCGCCTGGGCGCATCAGATGTGGTGCTGATGGATTCACTGGATAAAAAAATGGAAGCGGGTCATGGAAATAAGGCCGATTCTGCGTTGTATACCAGAACCGTACGACTGGCCTATATATATAACAAATCGCTGATCGATAGCATGATGGTGAAGATGAATGGAGCGAAAACGAATTTGCTGATGCAACAACTCATGGTGAGTGATCTGCGGCGGGTACACTATGATCTGAGTAAAAATTTATTTCACTATAAAGGTCCCATCACCATCATCGCCGGCAACCAGGATCCATTGGCCTTTTACACCTATGAGCTGAAAATCATCCGCCCGGATATAAAGTTATATTGGATACAAGGCGCCGGCCATTTTCCGATGTTTGAACAACAGCCCGCATTTAATCAGCAGCTATTGTCCGTTATGAGTACGGCAGTTAAATATCCATAAATTCCCAGGCGCTCTGATAGGCATTTTTATTTTCTGCATAGGTGATAAAGTCCGCATAGAATCCAAGCTGGGAAAGCGTTCCACTGTCACCTATCACCACCAGTTTTTTACGCGCCCTCGTCATGGCCACATTCATACGCCGGATATCAGATAAGAATCCAATCTTGTTTTCGGTATTGCTGCGCGTCATGCTTATGTATACAATATCGCGCTCCTGCCCCTGGAAACTATCTATGGTATTCACAGAAATTTTGTCTGCATAAGGCTGTAATGCCGGTGAATGCAGCAGCTGTTCTTTCAGCAGTTGTATTTGTTGTTTATAGGGAGATATCACCGCTACTGTTGGAAAATCTTTCGGCTGGTAATGTGTACTCAGGTCAGCTACCAGCAAGGTAAGATGTTTAAATAAAAAGGCAGCTTCCTCCGGATTGGTGGTGCTGGTGCCTTCTGATTTTTCATCAAACCCGCAGCCGGCAGTATCTACAAAGGAAAGCGGATTATCTGCTGAAAATAGCAGGTGGTGCGCAACAGATGCATGTGCTTTCAGTTTATCTTCATAAAAAATGCTGGAAGAATATCCCATGATGGTTTCGTGCATGCGGTATTGTTCTTCCAGCAGCGTCACACTTTCCGGATGYAGGGCCGTACATTTTTCCAGCAAGGTAGTGCTCAACCCTTTTCTGGCTGCTTCTTCTGATTTAACGGTGGGCGACAACTGGCAATGATCACCTGCCAGCACCACCTTTTGCGCTTTCAGAATGGGAATCCAGCACGCGGGCTCCAGTGCTTGCCCGGCTTCGTCTATCACCACGGTATGGTATTGCCGATTTTTAACGGTATAATGATTGGCGCCTACCAGTGTAGCGGTAATCACCTGTGCTTTGGTTATCAGGTCGTCAATGATATATTGTTCGGTGTTGCCTACTTCTTTCATGATCTTACGGGCTTCATCAAACAGCGCTTTTCGTTGTTCTCTTTCGGCCTTGCCGAAATTACGTTTGTATTTATGCGCCATATCCCGGAATTCATTGGCCTGTTTCTTCAGTCGCTTGATTTCCTTGATGCTGCTGTGTTCAGACACTTTGCTATCGAGCGTAAGTGACATGAGTCTTTCGGAAACCCGGGCGGGGTTACCTACACGGAGCACATTCAAACCTTCATCCGATAGTTTTTCGCTGAGCAGATCTACTGCGGTATTACTGGGGGCCACTACCAGTATTTGTTTACGGTCCTGTTGTATCAATGCTTTGATGGCCTGTACCAGTGTGGTTGTTTTACCGGTGCCGGGAGGTCCATGTACAATCGCCAGATCGTTGGCAGATAATATATTGGTAACAGCTGATTGCTGGAATGCATTTAATTTTGGATTCACGTAAGGCGTCTGTTCCCTGTGAAAGGTGGGCTTTTTTTCTCCGGTCAGTATTTTTATCAGTCTGCCTTCCGGTTCTTTATCCTGTAATGCGTCTGCCTGTTTGAGGGCATTCTGCATTTCATCATAGCTGTTGTCATCGAATAATACATCAATTCCCAGCTTGCCGTCACTGGCCCATTCCGGCAGTTCATCGGTGCGCAGGGTTATTTTCAGGCGGTTGCCGCCCTGGTAGGAGATGGTGCCTTCCAGATGGTCCTGTTTCCGGTCGTGGTTGGAAAATAGCATCGCAGAAGCGCCAAAACGCAGTTGATGAGGAATATCCTGGTGGGTGGTACGCTCTACTTCCACGGTCAGGTAGTCGCCCCGGCTCATTTCAGAACCCCGGATAGCAATGGGGTACCAGGTAAGTCCATTCGCCCTGCGATCTGCTACGGACGAGGTTTCTGTCATTTGCTGATACGATTTTTGGTCCGTTTCCCGTTCTATTTTGAGTAAATCAAGCTGCTTTTTGAAATAATCCATGGCGCAAAGGTAAGATGTTCTGCTTTTGTCGCAATCGGCCATTAAGAATGTCGTATTCGCCCTCGGCAAAAAATGATGAATCGGTATAAGTTTGTATCGTTAAACAAACAATCTAAAAAACTAAAGTATATGGAAACGCAAACAATCTCTATGAAACCAGTAGCTCCTTCTAAAAGCACCCGTATTACCGGTTGGGTGATCACTATTCTCGTACTGCTTTTTCTCCTGGTAGATGCAGGTATGAAAGTAGCCAATGCCGCAGTATCTGTTAAAGGTAGCGTGGATCTGGGCTGGCCGGAACAACAGGTACAGGGCCTTGGTGTGGTACTGCTGCTCTGCACCCTTTTATACGCGATACCTCGCACGGCTATACTGGGAGCTATCTTCCTGAGTTGCTATCTGGGTGGAGCAGTAGCGGTGATGTCCCGGGTAAATGTATCCTACTGGTTCCCTGTTATTTTCGGTGTCCTGGTATGGGCAGGTGTATACTTACGCTTTCCCGCACTGCGTGCTGTTTTTCCCCTGAACAAATAAGATAAACAAAATAAAAATGCGGGTGTATTGCAAAGCAATACACCCGCATTTTTATTTTGACAGCACAAGGGAGATTTATTATTTTGCATTCGTATTAACCTATACGCCCGGAATGAATAAGCCTATGCGGAAAACCACCGGGAGTATGTCATTGCCAGAATTTAAATCATGCTTTAATCAACAATCCTATGAACCATTACGTAGCCGGAAACGGCGATCAGCAGCTCAAGCTGGCTGTTGATATTACTACCAATGGATTTGCGTGGACGAGAATATTTACGATGCTGGACGATGGCAGCAAATTCCCTGTTCCCGATGGCGTATCCGATGCATCCGGCGATATCCGGCAAATGGCGCTGGGAAGGGCCATGAGTTTGCAGCGCAGAAGTATTCACATCGTTACCAAAATAGAATTATTCTGGGAAGACCTGGCCACCCGAAAAATTGAATTTGGGAAGATAGGCGCCCGTTATGTGTTTGATGCCGGCACGGAAGGTCATAAGGAATTCACTATACCTGACCAGGTAATCAACGCCAGTGGCGATTTCAGTACTGTTTATTTATTGATGACCGTAAAACTGGACTAATGATAAAGCAACTTATCTGTTGGCTGTCGTTGCTGTTATTGCTGCTGAGCCGCCAGCAGCTTTATGCACAGGAAGCACCTGCAGAAAAACTCAGTGTACCGCAATCCAGTGCTTTTAAGCTGGTAGATATTTCGCCCACCTTAATTGAATCACCCACTACGCCCAAAGCTTTTGGGTTAAGTGTACTGCAAAACTTTAACGGAGATGGCTGGCCACAGAATTATGCCGCTCAGTTTACCCCCTATTGGTGGGCACTCCCGAAAAACCGCGACGTGTTTCGGTTCATCGGCATTAAACGCTATAAAACAGGCACCGCGCCGGAAGTATGGAAAACGCAGCCTTTTTCCGCCCTTAAATTCACCACTATTTCTATCGCTTTCATCAGGAAAGATATGATCCCGGATAGTGCCGGCACCGCACAGAAAGTTTTCTCTGCCGGTTTCCGGAGCACACTGCTCCGGGCTTACCGCAAAGGGTATGCGGAACGCTTACACGCCACCGTGGACACGCTCACCCAAAAGCAACAAGCGGATATACTGGATGCTGTGAACTCAGATCCTGCATATGGCACCGCTGTCCAAAATGGTGATACCGCCACTATTGCCAGGATCTTCAGACAATACACCGCCCGTAAAAACGAAGCCCTGTCAGCTTTAATGACCCGGGTAAAAAGTCAGCTGACAGAAAAACCTCTTTTTCAATGGGACGTGGCCGGCGCCTACGCTACCTATGGTATTGCTGATACTGCCTGGAAGGCCGGCAGGGTTACCGGATAGCAAAAGATATGTACATCAACGGCGCCTTTGGCAACGATTTTGGATTGGATAAATCGCGGATACTGGCCATGTTCGGTGTAACGTTTGGATTTGGGAATGAGAAAATTGATATGAGTAAGTTGCCTGCGATGCCGTAAGCGTAGAATAAAGCTGCCAGCCGGAAATAAAGTGTAATACTCCTGACATAAGGCTGTCAGTATACCGCATTAAATTTGGTCATTATTCTCTCACAAAGACTAACTTTATACATATGCAGGCGGATATACAAACACTTTATGATTCACCTATTTGTACGGTACATAATTTTTTGTGCCAGTGCAGGGAGTGCGCCGTATCTGAAAAAGAGTATCAGGCTACTTTTTCTATGGCCTATATCCGCAAAGGCAATTTCCGGTTTAAAGTTTTCAGAAATGATTTAGATGCTTACAGTGGCTTATTCCTGCTCTGTAAACCGGGCTATGAACACCAGGTAGCCCATGTGCATGATATTCCGGATCAATGCACCATTTTTTCGTTTCCGGAGGAAAGTACAGCCGGCTTAATGGCACATGCTGCTGCCTTCGCCTGGTTTTTTGATAATCCGGATATACAGTCGATACTAGTGAAAGCCACTCCTGAAATGGAGTTTCTGCACCAGCGTATATTCACTTTGCTGCAACAATCACGCTACTCCCGGCTATGGGCGGAACAACTGATGASGGAGCTTTTTCTGCTGGTACTGGCCGCCGGCAACCCGCAGCAGCCTTTGCCGGTGTTGAATGACAAGCAAAAGAGAAATTATCTTCCGGTAATTGAACAAGTGAAGGAATTTATCAACGAAAATTATGCAGATGATGTTACCCTGCCACAATTAGCTGCACTGGGTAATATGAGCCCGTTTCATTTTAACCGCCTGTTCAAGCAAATTACAGCAGCAGCCCCATACAACTATATGTTGCAGGTAAGACTTAAACAGGCACACCTGCAGCTTTGTAATACACAGCTGCCTGTTACAGATATTGCCTTCTCCTCCGGCTTTAACAGTCTCGAACATTTTTCTGCAGCTTATAAAAAACAGTTTGGGAAATCTCCTTCCGCTACACGGGTATAAAAACAGCAATTTTCCTTAAATAGATGCTATCCGGGCAGGTTAATTTTGGCTTATCAAATTGAATATTATGAAAGCACAATTATTAACAACGCTCGGCAATGCAAAGGATTACACGTTGAGCGTAGCCGCCGCCATGCCCGCAGAGAACTTCGATTTTAAACCCACTGCAGCCGTGTGGACATTTGGAGAACTAATGCATCATATAGGCTACGGCATTGGCTGGTGGGAAGAAAATTTTATAAGACAACAGCCTTCTGACTGGGATCCTCCTGCAGCCACCACCGGCAAAGATGCTACCATCGCCTACCTGGATCATGCTTTCTCCAACCTGACAAAAAGCATGGAGCATATTCAACTGTCTGATCAGGCGGTAGCCGGCTTTTATGCTACGATTGATCACATCACGCATCACCGCGGACAGGCGACCGTGTACCTCCGCATCAATGAAGTCGTACCACCGGAATATATTTACTAATGTTTAAAAGCATCACTTATGCCAGTATATTATATCAATAGCTACGATATCACCAATATGGAAGAATACCGCAAATACGGTCCGCCGGTAATAGCGTTACTGCATAGATATGGCGCGGAAGTATTGGCATCCGACTGGGAAGCCATCGGAGTAGAGGGCGCAGTAAAGAAAATGAATGCAGTGATTAAATTTCCGTCTGAAGCGGCGGCATTGCAATGCTATAATGATCCGGCGTATCAGCCGTTAAAGGCCATACGGTGGGCGTCTACGGATAATTGTACCATGACGTTGGTGCACGGGTTTGGGGAGTAAATACCATCTGCTCCGGTTGTTGCATTTTTTGCAGCAACCGGATATTTCGCTTTATTTCCGGATGACCGGTTTAATATCCACTACAGGTGTTTGATCTAATGCTTCCAGGCCAGATACGCAAATGACGCCATCAGGAGAAACCGCCAATACTTTCACTTCATGCATACCAATAGGATTAGGCCGGTCAGGTGACCTGGTGGAAAATACACCGGTAAGCGGAGCTGTCGGATTATTCCTGGGCTGGCACGCCAATACTGTTCTGTTGGCCTGATGCAGCCAGGTAAATAAAAGCAGGTCTGTTCCCTCGGTAATGTGCTGGATACCTGTTATAAATTCCGGGAAGATGGTGATCATTGCGGCCGGTGCATTTTCACTTTCCTGCAACGGACATTCTTCGAGCGCCGTTAGAATGGAATCGATTTTACCGATAAATTTTATATTGGCTTCCATGTGTATATCAGTATTTATTAGCGGATGCTATCCATCTTTTCTTTGATTCCCTGCCGCTCCACCTGTGTTTTAGCCAGGTCATACGCTTTCTGAAGATGCATCAACGCTTTTTTGTTATCAATATCTTTATATAACTCACCCAGCAACAGAAAATAAAAATGATTATTCTCCAGCTTTAATTTTTCTGCTTCTGCCAAAGCCGCTTTTTTCCCATTGGCTTTATATAATGCAAATGTCCTGTTGAGGGCTACGCTGGGGGAGTAGTTGATCATCAGCAGGGCGTTGTATAACTGCAGAATATCCTCCCATTTTTCAGGAGTATCTTCCTTTATGCAATGCCAGTAAGCAATCCTGGCTTCGAGATGATAAGAGCTGACTTCGTCGCCTTGTGCAGACAGCGCCAGGAAATGTTGCCCCTGGTTGATCAACGCCTGATCCCATAATGCTTCGTTTTGTTCTTCATAAAGCACCACGGTGTTGTCGTTGGATTGTCGCGCATTAAACCGGGAGGCATGAAAACACATGAGCGCAATTAAGGCATTTGTTTTAGGCAGATTGGTGAGGTCATATTCCGTCAGCATTAAGCCCAGGCGCAATGCTTCTATGCACAGGTCTTTCTGAAGGATCTGGTTCTGCGTTTGTGAGTAGTAGCCTTCGCTGAAAAGAAGGTAAATAATGTGTAGCACATTATCGAGCCTGTTCACGATTTCATGTTCCGGTGGCAGTTCCATCTTTATATTTTCAGTCCGCAGTTTTTCTTTGGCCCTGAATAATCTTTTGTTGATGGTTTCTTTATTGGATAAAAAGGCTTCGGCAATTTCATCGATGCCAAAGCCGCAAAGAATACGCAAAGCCAGTCCGATCTGGGCTTCGCTGGCGATAGCAGGTGTGCACACCGCAAAAAGCATTTGTAGCTGGCTATCTTTAATTTGCTGGGGAGAGAAACTAAAGTCTTCCGTTTCCACGCTGCGTTCTTCTCTGGCAGTTAATTCCGGCATCACCTTCTTTTCATATATTTTATTTCTCCTGAAATGATACAAGGTTTTTTGTTTGGCAACGGTGTATAACCAGGCAGTAGGATTTGGAGGAATACCTTTCGCTTCCCAGGTTTCTGTTGCCAGCAAAAATGTTTCGCTGACAATATCTTCTGCTATTTCAATATGCTGTAAGCCATAAAGGTGGCTGATGACAGCTACCATTTTGGAAAATTCCTGCTGGAATAAATGCTTTAAAGCCGTGTGTCCCTTTTCCATATATAAATAGCAAAACCACCCTCGCGAAAGAGTGGCTTTGTTTGATGATATTGATAAATTATAAGATAGCCCTGATTTCAACGCTGCCGTTGGCATCCAGCGCAGGACAGCCATGAGCCAGGGTGGTGGCTTCTTCTATGCTGTCTGCTTTCACAATGAGAAAACTACCCAGGCGTTCCCTGATTTCAACAAAGGGACCATCGGTAATTACACCGCCTGCTTTTAATACTTTACCTGTGGTATCCAGCCGGCGGCCGGGAGCAACTACTTTTCCCTGTGCAGCGATACCACCTGCCCAGTCTCCCCATTTCTTGGAAAGGGCCTGCATTTCTTCTGGTGTAGCATTGCTGTAATCATAACTAGGTTGACGAAATATTAACATGAACTCTTTCATGGTGTATTATATTTTGATAGATAAATGAATGTACGAATTTGATAGATATGACAAAATTATCAGGCACTAATTTGCTTTCGCAGTAAACATGCCAGGCTTGTAACCGCCTGCTACAGGCAGAAATGCAGCGTTCAAGCGATTATAACTGTTGATGGCAAGAGTGGCCATGGTAAGGTCTATCAGCTCTTCTTCAGAAAATACCTCCCGGCTGGCAGCATATACATCATCCGGTACCTGTGCTTTGGTAACAGCTTCTACCCAGGCAAAAGCGGCACGTTCCCGTTCCGTATAAACCGGAGCATCGCGCCATGCATTCAGCATGTAAAGACGCTGCTCTGTTTCCCCGATGGCACGAAGATCTTTGGAATGCATATCCAGGCAATAAGCACAGCCGTTGATCTGTGATACCCGGAAATAAATCAGGTGCAAAAGTGGTTGCTCAATAATAGATTTTGCCAGATAGGCTCCAATACCATTTAATGCTTTGAATGCGCCCTGACCTTTTTCGTAATAGTTAATTCTCTGTTCCATGATGTGTTTATTTTATTGTTGAATATTTGTGTTTATACTTCAATAAGGACTGACTTAAATCAAATTGGACATCTCTGGAAAAAAAAATTAAAAAAAGGCAGAAAGCCGAAAGGGAAAAGCAAAAAGCTATTGTAATGGAGAACATAATATATATGTTTATCTCCCATACAATAGCTTTTTGCTTTTCCCTTTCGGCTTTTCGCTAATAACTCACCACTACCTCATTCACCAGCAGCCGGTTACCCACTTTACTCACTTTTCCGCCCGCAGGTGTAAACACAAGCACGGCCGGACTGCGACCCGGCATTACCAGGTCGTATTGTTGCTTCACCTGTCGCGCTATAAAACGCCTGCTAACAGTATCATAAATATCTACCGGTACATCTCCTACATTTACCTTCACTGTTTTTTCTTCCGTATAGGGGTTATAATAGAGATAGGAAGGATAAGCACTATCTCTGAAAAAATCAGTAGCCAGTAAATTCAGTTGCAATATGCCGGGCACACTGGTGGTGCGGATGATGCTGCCAAAAATCCCCACATGTCCGCTGCCATATACGCTGAACTGTGATACATCGGGATTTCCTTTTGCCCATTGTGGTCCATCTCCTTGTGCTACGGGAGCCTTCAGGTGGGCGTATTCGGGGTAAGAAGAGGTATGGATAATGCCTTCATAGCCAATCACGCCTTTGGTAATGGCTGCTTTTTCAGGAATGGTTTCATGATCATCGGGCATATACTGCGTATAGAAAAACCTGGCTGCATTGGCTGCATTCAGCATCCATTTGCCAATAGCCGCCGCATAGGAGGGATCATAGCGTACCAATGGCACCAGCGGCCAGGCCGCATCATAGGTGTTCATCAGGAAGCCGTAACCCCCTCTGTCGGTGGTGCTGCCCACAATGCCGGATATGTCAATACCGTTCCAGTTGCCAGCCAGTACGCCCCAGCCAAGACGGCATGCGGGGTCGCCATTAAAACTCCATTCCAGGAATTTTTGTACGTTGAATTGTTTGCCTTGCTCGGCATTCAGTCTTGCTGCCATATAAGCCCCGAAAGGCATCAGCACTTCATAGTTGGTATTATGTGGTTGTTTTTCCAGTGTTTGCAGTGCCTGTACCGCATGTTGCAGGTATCGGGGATCGCCGAACTTCCGGTAGGCAGCATATAATACATAAGCATGGCCAGCCGCAGCATCCTGCTGTTTGCAGATCCAGTTATCTTTTGGCTGCAGTTGTGCATAATCAAAAAACGAATGATCATAATTGCCATTCAGCACAGAGTCTGCTGCACAGAACTTTTCAGCGATGCGATGTGCCAGCGTATCAAAACCTGTTGTGGCCGGATAGTGATCATAGATGCCATAAAAGAGTACATTAGGATATACGTCATACCACCAGTCGCGCCCATAGCCTCCGCCCAACTGTGCTACCTCCGGACAGGTATTATTCATCATAATATCCCATCCTGTTTCCCGGTTAAAATAGTTTTTTAACATGGCCACATAGTTAAGGCCCTGTTGCTGACTTTTATCTACGCCGACCAGGGTAGCTCCCAAAGTAGCTCCCATGGTGGCCAGTGCTTCGTGAAAGATCCCTTTGTTGTGTGCAGGTCCCTGCCGCTGATCATCCATCGCCGTATATAATCCTACTACCGGTTGATCAAAATTATGACGGCTGCTATCCCACCATACCAGCGGCCAGTGAGGTCCTGGCGTGTTAAAGTTGTAGGCCGTACTATCAAATTGCCGGGCCAGGGCATACCAGTCTATGATTTGTAACGGCTGCGGCACATCTGCCATGGAATCCAGGCGAGCCAGGTGTTGCTGCACCACCGGCTGTGGCGCCGGCGTTTTGCAGGCCATCCATACCAGGCAGAGTGCTATCCCCGTTGTTGTCAATTTTACCATGCTTATACAATTTATATCACTACGGATGTTTTTTCTTTAGTTTCTTTAATCAGTGTTTTTCCTTCTTTAATAATACTTTTCCCCACCACAATGGAAAGGAGTTGCAGCACCGCAATAATGATGATGGCATAACGCAACGCCACTTCGTTAGAAAAATAATACGCCAGGAAAATAAAGGTGCCCGCACCCAGGAAACGGCCGGCATACAGTCCTACTTCATGATTCAGAATATAAGCGTATTCATTGCGTTTTTCTTTTTTAGAGAGAATATCAATTACACTAAACTGAATAGGGAAATAAGCCATGTCGAGCAATGGTTTTGCCAGCAACAGGAACAGCATAAAGATGACTACTCCCGTGGCATTGTAGAAAGTGCCATTGAAAATAGCCGCCAGCGCAAAACATACCAGGCCGCCCGCAAAAATAGACAACCGGTGTTCCGGCTTGGCCGCCCTGCCAATAATATACATCAGCACCGCAGCAATGATGGCACCTACCGATTGCGCGGTGCCTAATGCGCCTTCTTTTCCCAGCAATAACATAATCAGCATGGCAGGAGCTGTAACAAGATACCCCTGTGCTAATCCTTTCAGTGAAGCCAGCATCAACAGCTTCCGCCAGTAAGGATGAAAGCGCAGGTAGATAAATGTTTTCTGATCCGGATTACGGAAATGCCCGCGGAAACAAACCACGGAAGCAAAAATAGTAATCACAAAAACCAGCCCGGTGATGATGCGATAGGCATTGTTCACATTCATTTCACCACCGGATTCTATAAACCAGCCAATACAAATCGGTATAACAACGGCAATGATGGTGTAAAAAAATGTTTCCAGGCCATAGTAATAGTTACGGTTTTCATCATTGGTGATGGATAATGCGAGGTAGTCGCGGTTGGCCCAGTAGAAGCCGAAAGACATGCCCATAATAATCCCTGCAATACCAATGCCGGTGAGGTCCAGCGTTTTCAACGACATCATCACGATCATGGATACACCACTCAGCAACATGCCGGCGGAATACAATGTTTTAATACTAAACCGGCTCAACAAAAAGCCGTTGATCAAAAAGGTAAGCGGTATGCCCGTGTAAATTGTCAGTTGATAGATCACGACTTTCGTAGGGTCGTTAGAGTTACGCATCACATACGCCGCCACAAAAATGTCGATCACCGGTAATACCAGTGCATAAATCATATTGGTGAGCACGAGTATGCGAAAATCATGGGGCTGCCGGTTGAAATGTTTTATTTCTGCAGAAAGCTTGCTGAACATAAGTTTTACCGTTTTAAGGATGAAAGTATTTCCCCGATGGAAAACCGGGCAGCGCACACCACTTCATCAGCCGCGCCGTAATAGATCGTGAGTTCATTACCTCTTACAATATGCCCGTTAGTGAAAACCACATGTCCGAAAAAGCCGGTAAGCTCATAAGGTGCTTCGGGAATCATAATAGGGTCATCGCTACGCGCCAGCACTTTGGATGGGTCCTGCAAATCCAGCAGCAGCGCGCCTAATCCGTATTGGTGCTTTTCATTGGCGCCATGATAAATTTCCAGCCACCCTTCTGTTGTTTTAATAGGTGCGGCGCCTGCGCCCACCCGTACGCTGTCCCAGTACCCCGGCCGCGTTTTAATGAGGCACTGATGTTTACCCCAATGCACCCCATCAGGCGATTGTGCCAGCCAGATGTAGTTGCCGCCCAAATCTACGCTGCTGGGCCGGTGCAGGGCATAGTAGCTGCCATTTATTTTTTCATCAAAGAGTGCGCAATCTTTGTTATGCGGTGGGATGATCATGCTCTGGTCCGAAAAGGTTTTCCAGTTGCGGGTAGTACGCATGCCTACGCCTACGCCATTGGGCGATACGGCGGTGAAGGTGAGATAATAGAGGTCGGCTATTTTTGTTACGCGACAATCTTCTACACCAAATGTTTCCAGTGGACCTTCTCCATGCAGTTGCGGATAGCCTTCCGGTTCCTGGAAATGAATACCGTCGTCACTACAAAAAAGTCGTAGGTGCGACAGCGTAGTCAGGTAGTCATCACCTTTGTAACGCAGTACCCGCGGGTCGCTGGCATCCAGGTGTGGATCATTTTTTGAAATCTCCAGGATTTCAATACCGCCATTTTGCAGGATCGGGAAAGAAATGATATCGTGCTGTTGCTGTGGCCTTTCCGCTACGCGGATAATGAGCCATATTTTATTATCAAATTCGAAAACACCCGGGTTCAGCAAACAGGCCACTTCCAGGCCAGGTCGGCTCGGCCGCACATCTGCGGGCCTTAGCAATGGATTTTCGGTAAAACGGTTGGCAGTTACTAGTCTCATATTGAATGGCTTGATAATGTTACTGACTGTCCCATAAGATGCTTACTGCACCTTATGGGGCAACAGTCAGGTTTCCGTATATTCCTTTACAGGCAGGCATTTGATATCTGCCAGCAGGATGTTAATATCCTGTATTCTGCGGCAGCTTCAACAGATCTGCTTCGCGTTGAGGAATAGGTAACAGCTTATTTAATGGCTTCCAGCCGTTGCCGTAATCCTTATAGCCTTTCAGCGGATCTGCATCGGGCGCTTTGGCAAGTACGGTCTGTGCCAGGTTCCATCTTACCAGGTCATAGTAGCGATGACCTTCCATGGCCAGTTCCACCCGTCTTTCATGTTGAATGGCGGAAAGAAGCGCGTTTTTATTGGTAGCTGTTACAGGTGGCAGTGCAGTGGCAGGATTAACTGCGTACTTGCGTGCCCGTGCCCGGATCCTTTCGAGGTCGGTGCGAGCTTCGGGCAATRCGCCGAGATTAGCATGGCATTCTGCTTTCCAGAGTATGACGTCACCGAGACGGATGTATACAAAGTCAATACCACCATCATCTATGGGGTTGACATTACTCATAAACTTGCGCACATTAAAACCGGTAATTGGTGACCAGGCCGGATCATAATTGGTACCATCCACATATTTATCACCTGCCTGGAAAAGGGTGGCCGTCCTGCGTGGATCGCCGGTTTCAAAGGCATCCACGAGGTCTTTGGTAGGAATTTCAAAACCCCAGCCTTTACCCTGTGGCGCGAATACGGCATTCAGCACCGCTCCCTGCGAAGGCGTTTTGCCGGCATCATGACGCGCCGCAAAAATGATTTCACCTGCTTTCTCTCCAACGCCGTTGAAATTATCTTCAAATTTATCGAGCAACGCGTAGCTGCCTTTCTCTACTTCTGCTATCTGGTTCAAACAATCCTGCCAGCGCTGCCTGTACAGGTAAGTCTTTGCGAGCAGTGCATGTGCGGCACCCGTGGTAGCGCGCTGGTAATTATCTGCGTCATAACTGGCAGGCAGCATACTGATGGCCTGTGTCAGATCACTTTCTATCTGTTCATATACCTGTGCCGCTGGTGTACGCACGGTATTATCTATCAGCTTCTTTTCCGGTATCAGCAAAGGGATATCACCGAAATTCACTACCAGCCGGAAATAGTAGAATGCGCGAAGGAAATACACTTCGCCTTTCATACGTTTCAGTAACGCCGGGTCAAGACCAGGAACACCTGCGCCATCCTGTGCCAGCAGCGTATTGCACGCATCCACCCCTTTGTAGTTAAAGCGCCAGATTCCCAGCACATTATTGTTCTCCGGGAAAATGCCGAATGTTTGCATCCGGCGCATGTCTTCCTGGTCACCCAAACTACCGCCGCCTTTTACGGCATCATCACTCATCAGGTCACCTACTACCCAGTCACGTGGTATACTGCTGCCATCATCCCAGCCCCAGTCACCGCGGAAACGATTGGTAACAGGCAGATACGCCGCATCAGTAGCCATCACAAAATCATTGGCTTCTGTAAATACATTGCCTGCTGTTAGCTTTCCCTGTGGGAACTTTTCCAGTCGCTTGGAGCAACTCAACATGCTAACGGCAACAGCTATTATAACAACTAGTTTTTTCATGGTGTGTTGTTTTAAATAATTGGCATTCCTAGAAACCGAATTGTAAACCAAATGTATAGGTGCGTGAAGGCGGATAAGTACCCATATCTATGCCCACGGCCATATCGCCATAGTTGGCGAGGTTTTCATTGGTATATAGTTCCGGATCCATGCCACCGTATTTGGTAATGGTAAACAGGTTTTGTGCACTGACGTAGATGCGGGCATTGCTGAAGCCAACGCGTTGTAACAATGAAGGCGCCAATGTATAACCCAGCATCAGGTTTTTTAATCGCACATAACTGCCGTTTTCTACATATCTGTCGGAGGTGCGGCGGTTATTATTAGGATCGAGGAAAGTGGCCCTGGGCGTCTTGTTGCTCGTACCTTCACCATGCCAACGGTTAGTGTAGAAATCTTCTTTATTATTAAATCCGCGCCCGTCAAAACTGTTAATGATATTGTCTACTTCATTATAAATCTGGTTGCCCTGTACGCCGTTGAAGAACAGGGTAAGATCAAACTGTTTGTAGTTGACGCCTACATTCAGACTATATAATAATTTCGGATTGGGATTACCGATAATAGTACGATCTGCATCATCAATTTTTCCATCGTTGTTAACGTCTACAAAGCGGATATCACCGGGTTTGGCATTAGGCTGATACACTTCTCCCTTACTGTTTTTATATTGCGCTACGTCCTGGTCATTCTGGAACAATCCATTGGTTTTATAACCATAGAAAGAGCTGATAGGCTCGCCTTCCCGCAATATAACACGACCGGATCCTGCGGAGAAAATCTGCTCACGACCCTTGTAAAGAGATACTACCTTATTACGCAGCGTGGTAACGTTAGCGGTTATATTAAAAGAGAGATCTTTCTGAATGGATTGCCGGTAAGCAGCGGTAATTTCCAGTCCTTTATTACTCATTTTAGCGCCGTTTACATACGGTGGTGTAGCATCTCCGTTGGTATAGGAAGATGGCAGTTGTATGAGAATGTCGGAAGACTGCTTATTGAAATAATCTACACTGAGTGTCAATGCACCTTTCAGGAAACCCGCGTCTACACCAATGTTCGACTGGGTAGTGGTTTCCCATTTTACATCAGGGTTACCACGACTGATCACCTGTAAGATATTATTGGTGGTAGAGTAGATGGTTGCAAAAGGATAGAGGCCAATGTCCTGGTTACCCAGCTGTCCCCAGCCACCGCGGATTTTCAGATCATTGAGCCAGGTCACATCTTTCATGAAATTTTCATGGGCTACATTCCAGCCGGCAGAGAAAGAAGGGAAATAACCCCAGCGGTTGGAAGCACCAAAACGGGTAGACGCATCCGCCCGCATGTTGGCGTTCACCATGTATTTATTGTCGTACGCATAGGTAACCCTGCCGAAGTAAGACATCAGGCCCCATTCTTCCATAGTACCGCTATTGAACTGCTGACCGGAACCGTAATCGAGGTATTGTAAACTGGGAGAGCCATCCGCGCGGTTGTCGTAGCCGTTGCGGGAAGCAGCCAGGTAATCTACTTTAGAGGAAATATATTCTGAACCAAGAGTTACACCTACTGCATGTTTCTCATTAAACGTATGATTATAACTGAGCACATTGGTCCAGTTGTAGGTAGTATAACGGTTACGGTATTTATCGAGCCCCTTGTCTTTATCCTGCATCAGGGTACGATCACCGGGTATCTGTCCGCTGTATTGTTGTTGTTCCGCAATATAGAAATCAGTACCCAGATCGGTGCGTAGCTTAAAATCTTTCAGGAAGTGAGCTTCTGCGAACACATTACCCAAGATGCGATACTTGCTGGCAGTACGGGTACGGTAATCGGCAATGGCCAATGGATTTTTACCGTCACCATATAGCAACGCATTTTTATAGAGATTCGCAGGCGGGAGGTCGGTATAAAAACCGGTTTTATCATCGTAGAGCGGTAATGCATTGGGTCTGATGAGTGCATAGCGTACTACACCGGGTAAGCTACCGGGTCTGGCGCCATCGCCGGAGGCGCCTATTTCCTGGGTTCTGTCGTAAGTGATATTCATGTTCTCACCCACCTTTAACCAGCTTTTTACATCGCTGCTCACATTCGAGCGCAAACCATATCTCTTGAAATTGGAGTTCACAATAGTACCATCTTGGTTTACCACGTTGCCCGCCAGGTAGTAGCGTGTTTTATCAGAACCTCCTGAGAAGTTCAGGCTATAACGTTGGGTAAGCGCCTGACGGAATACGGCATCCAGCCAGTTGGTATTGGGCAATTTGGATGGATCGTCCTGGTTGCGGGCGGTAGCGCCATCGCTGGCAAAAGCTTCATTCTGCAGTTCTATAAACTGGCTGGTGCTGAGCATATTGGGCAAGCCGCTGGCTTTGGCCAAACCATAAGCGATGTCCAGCCCTATTTCATTTTTGCCCGCCTGCCCAGACTTGGTGGTCACCAGTATCACCCCATTGGCGCCACGGGAACCATAGATGGCGGCAGCGGCAGCATCTTTCAATACTTCAATGGAGGCGATATCGTTGGGCGAAATAGTGTTCAGTCCTGTAGTCATCGGTACACCATCTATGATATAGAGTGGGTTGCTGCTTTGGCTAAGCGAACCAATACCTCTTATACGTACCACTGCCTCCATTCCCGGCGCGCCGGTAGGAGAGGTGACAGATACACCGGCCGCCTGTCCCTGTAAAGCGGTGCTAAGATCTACAGCCTGTGTTTTAGCCAGACTTTTTCCATCTATAGAAGAGATGGCGCCTGTTACCTGGCTTCTGCGCTGTGTACCATAACCAATTACGATGACGTCTTTCAACGCTACCTCATCTCTTTGCAGTGCAATATTCAGTGCACCGCTGCCGGAATAGCGGATCGTTTTGGTGAGATAACCCATAAAGGAGAATTGCAGTGTGGGTGTTTCGCTGGCAGTAAGCGTAACGGTATAGCTGCCATCAACAGCGGAAACAGCACCATTCCGGGTGTTGGGCTGTATCACGGTAACGCCCGGGAGTGCGCCACCCTGTTCATCGCTTACACGGCCACTTACTTTAACCTGGGCATAGGTAGCCCCGCCAAGCAGCAGCAATAACACCGCTGACATTAGTTGTGTCCAGTTTTTCATTCGTAAGAATTTAATGGTTCCGTCCCCCTGGAGGAACCCGTTTTAAAAAAGTAATTAATGTTGGATTTGAATGGAACTACAGCAGTACATATCCCTGCTTCTTCATACGTGAATTCTTTTTGGATTGATTTGGATGGTCTAAAGATAGGTGGAAGCAGTATGAAGATGCTGTACTATAGTTACAAAGCACTGTACAATCGTAAAAATAAATGATTGGTATTTGTTGTAAATCAATGCGTTGAATTTTTACTTGTCTTGTGCTTATGCGTAGTGTGTTACACAGCGGTTTGTTGTTCCCGGTATTCATTTGGGGAACAGCGATACATCTTTTTAAATTCCCTGAAGAAGTACGACTGGTTATTGAAACCTGTTTTATAAAAGATTTCGGCTACCGTTAGCTGGGTTTTTACTAACAGCTGTGCCGCATGCTTTAACCGGATGTAACGGATAAACTCTGCCGGTGTCATATTGGAAATCGTTTTCAGTTTACGATACAACTGCATTTTGCTGAGGAGCAGATGCTTTTCCAATATTTCTGCATTGAGGCTTTCCTCATCTATACGTTCTTCTATTACGCGCACCAGTTCCTGCAGAAATTGTTTATCCTCATCTGCCATATCTGTTTCCTCCAGTTGTCCCAGTCCGTGATCTCTTCTGAAAATTTCGTGCAGGCGTTCGCGGTATTCCAGCAGTTTACGTACGCGTACCTGTAAATGTGAAGCATAAAAGGGTTTGGGCAGGTATGCATCTGCACCAGCTTCATAACCTTCCGTTTGCTGATCCATGGTGCCACGGGCAGATAAGATAATAAAAGGAATATGACAGGTGCTGGCCGCATTCTTTATTTTACTACAAAGCTCCAGGCCATTCATGTCTGGCATCATAATATCACTGATGATCAGATCGGGGAGGGTTTGCCGGATCAGCTCCAGCGCTTCGCTGCCATTATTGGCTTCATATATAATATACTGACCGGAAAGCTGATCTTTTAATAGTTGCCGGATGGCGTATTCATCTTCCACCAGCAGTATACTTTTTTTACCAGCTTCCTGCAGACTTTGAATGCGGGATAGCTTATTGGGATCAATGGCTGGTGCCCCGGATGAGGACAGGTTGGCGGTAATAGATTGCAACAGGTAGGAGGGAGCAGGATTAGCCGGTGCTTCCATGGTGCTGATACCTGCTTCTATCAGCGGCAGTTTCACATAAAAGGCGACCCCCTCATTTTCATTCACGGCGCGGATACTGCCATTCAGCAGCAGCACCATCTGCTGGGTAAAAGCCAGTCCGATGCCGGTACCGAACTTTTCCTGTGTATGGGCGCCGGTGGTAAAAAAACGGGTAAAGAGACTATCCAGCTGCGTTGCCGGAATATGTGCGCCTGAATTGTACACATAAATCTCCAGGCAATCCTTTTCCTGTTGGGCATTGAAAACGATGGACTGGTCCCGGCCGGTATACTTGAAGGCATTGCTCAGTAAATTAAACAGGATCTTTTCCAGTTTGTCTTTGTCCATTGCCGCCATTATAGCAGGTGCAATCGCCGTTTTGAAGTGAAGTGCTTTTTGCTGACACATCGGTTTGAATAGTGCCGCAATATTTTCCAGCAGCGCAGAAATATTCAGTGGAGAATAATAATTTTTCAGAAAACCAGCTTCTGCCCGGCGGAATTCGAGTAGCTGTTGTACAAGATAGGTAAGTCTGGATGCATGCTGATGCACCAACGCCTGATGATACGTATCACCGGGTTGTTCCCTGCTGCGTTCGGCTGCGCCTACAATCAGCGTAAGTGGTGTTTGTAGTTCATGGGCTATGTTGGTAAAAAAGCGGAGTTGTTCTTCGTGGACTTCTTCCTCTTTTTTACGCAGCAGATGTTCCATTTCCAACTGGTGTTTCATCTCCAGTTTATTTCTACGGTACAACCAGAAGGCAGTGCCAGCGCTGATCAGCAGTAATCCATATAATCCAAATGCTGGCCAGGTAAGCCAGAAATATTGTTGGATGGTGAGTGAAAGTAATACACTGGGAGGCGTCCATACGCCTTCGCCATTACTCCATTTTACTTTCAGCACATACCGGCCGGGAGGTACATTGCTGTAGGCAATTTTACCATTGCCACCAGTGTATTGCCAGCTTTTGTCGTAGCCTTCCAGGAACCAGGCATATTCACATTTTTCGGCATGCAAAAAACTGACAGCCTTGCCTTGCAGTTCAAAAAAGTTATCGCGCCTGGATAACGTATAGGCGGCAGGGTTATACTGCCCTGGCTTAAGCACCTGCAATCCGTTTTCGTTTGTTTTGCCGGCCAGCTGCAGCCCGGATATCAGCAGGTTCGGATACACCCGGCGCTCCTGGATATTACCCGGCACAAAATAATTGAAGCCATAGATGCCACCGAAGTAAAGTCTGCCGCCGGCATCTTTCCATACGGCCCCATCGCTGAATTCATTGCTTTGCAGTCCGTCTGCCTCCTGGAAATGTGATATCTCCGATGTCGCCGGATTGATACGTGCGAGTCCTTTGTTGGTACTTACCCAGATCAGGCCATCGTTATCCTGTGTGATGGCATGAATGGTATTATTCGGCAGCCCGTTGCCTGTATTATATCGGATAAATTCCGGGTGTACTTGTTTGATATCTGCTTCCGCAATACAGTTCAGTCCATAGCTGGTGCCTATCCACAGCCGTTGCCGCGTATCGCGGTAAAGTGCCAGCACATCATTGTGGGATAGTCCACCCTCATAGCTGAAGGCTTTAAAGGCCAGGAATTTCTTTTGTGCTTTGTTGAACAGGTTAAGCCCGCCATAGCGGCAGCCCACCCAGAGGGTATTGCCCGGGCCGGAGGCAAGGGAATAAATAATATCGTTGGCAGGTCCGCTGTCAGTACCGTTAAAGGTGTATTGTTCAAATCCGGTAACAACCATGTTCCGCTGCTGTCGTTGAATACGCAGGTGAACGAGGCCATAGCCGCTGGTACCCAGCCACAGTGAACCATCTGCATCCGGCTGAATGGCATATACAGACCCGAAAACAGGTAGCTGGCTGCTACCGATCACTTCTTGCCACCGTAAGAAGCGTTTATGCAATTGATCATATATAGACAAGCCTTTGCCATCGGTGCCAATATAGATCATGCTATCGGGTGCGTGGCAAAGGGCAAACACGGAATTATCATCCAGTTCTGCCGTAAACAGTTGTTGCGGTGTAATGGCAGGTTGCCTCGTAAAGCCCGGTAAACAGATAATACCGCTGCCTTTGGTGCCTACCCATAGATCGTTGCCATTATCACAAAAAGCACGGATAGGTTTATTGAAGACCGGACCACCAGTACTGCGGGTAACAGTGCCGAAGTATTTTGTCTGCGGATACACCTTGATGATACCATTGCCATCAGTGCCACACCACAATATCTGCTCACTGCTGGTTGCCCATGATATGATCTTCATGTCCTGCAACTGCCGCGTTACTTCAGGTAGCAGATGTGCCGGCTGGAATTGTGCATCGTATACACCAAAGCCTTGAGTCGTCCATGCCAGCAAATAATCGGCCCCATAGCGGGTCATCGCAGTCACCGCATGAGGGAGCAGTGCCCGCAGTTGCACCTGGTGTGTGCCGGGGGAGACGGTCATCAGCTCATGTGCGGTAGTCGTGAAAAAGATGCTGCCTTCCAGTGAAAACAATGCCTGTACGTTGGTGTAGCGCTGCAACAGCGGCCATTGTGCCTGCCAGTCGGCGTATATCTCCAGGCTACCGTCGCCACGAAGCACCCACAGGTGATTGGCGGCATCAAAAACGGCTTTGCTGATCCGGTTATTGCCAGCAGGCAATGGACATACCACAAACGAGTCTGCCCGGGCATTATACCGGGTCAGCCCCTCCTGACGGCTCAGGCAATACAACTGTCCTGCGGTATCGGCGATCAATCTGTATTCCTGCTCGCTGATACGACTGCGCTGTTGCCGGCTGTAAAAATAATTATAGAACTTACCGCTTTGCTTATCATAACGGGATACTCCTTCAATGGTGCTGAGCCAGATCCGCCGGTCTCCATCTTCTATTACCTGCAGTACTACATTGTTACCGATACTGTGTAATGGATTATCCTTACTATAGTTGAACACATGAAAGGCCGTACCATCGTACATGTTGAGCCCATCCCAGGTGGCGGCCCATAATAACTTATCTGAATCAAGAAACAGGGAGTTGACTGCACTATTAGAAAGTCCGTTACGGTTGTCAAGTTGTTGTGTATAGTAAGACGCGGTGTCCCCTGCAAAAACAGCTGGCACACCCGTGAAAATATAGATCAGCAAGGAACAGATCAGGGACAATCGCTTCATAACGTGCTGGTTTACGATGGCATTTCCGCTGCCATTACGAAAGGTACTGAATTTCTGCTTGTGGCAGGAGTACGGCTTTCCGGCAGATAGTGTAAACTTAACTCGTATGGGTATTGATTATCGGCACTAATTTGTATCTTCCTTGTACAATCATCTTTTTATCATAGACCGGATTTTTTCAGCACCTCAGCAATAAGACCATTAACCATTGCAATCATTCTCTCAAAAAAAATAACACCATGAAAATAGGTATTATTGGTTCCAGCAACGTAGGGCAAGCGCTGGGAACCGCTTTCTTAACAGAGGGTTACGAAGTCATGTTGGGTAGCCGGACTCCGGAAAAAGAAGAAGTACAGCAATGGAAAAGCAAAAATGCAAATGGACAAACAGGCACCTTGGATACTACCGCACAATTTGGGGAACTACTGATATTAGCTGTCGCCGGCGGCGCTGCTGTATCAGCAGTAGAACAGGCGGGAGTAACGCACTTCGCGGGCAAAATAGTGATAGATACCACTAACCCCATTGCCAGCGCACCTCCGGAAGATGGTGTGTTGAAATTTTTCACAGACCAGAATGAATCCCTGTTGGAAAAAATTCAACAGCGGATCCCGGATGCCAGTGTGGTAAAAGCTTTTAACAGCGTGGGAAGCCCGCTGATGTACAAGCCACAGTTTTCGGGTGGTACGCCTACCATGTTTATTTGCGGCAACGATGCTGCCGCTAAGAAAACCGTGACGGATATCTTAACAGCTTTTGGCTGGGAAACGGAAGACATGGGCGTGGCAGCAGCTGCACGTGCGATTGAGCCACTGTGTATCTTGTGGTGTATACCAGGGTTGGCGCATAACGACTGGAACCACGCGTTTAAGTTGTTGAAGTAGTAAGGAAAGGGTAACGTATATTTGGCGTCAAATATCCGCCTATGACCACTATTAGTCAACGCCCTAATACAGCAGATTATATCAATCAACTTGATTTTGATTATATAGAAACCTATTCTTTGCAGCGGGGAACCGCGTATGAAGCAGTGGCTAAAGAGCTGACTGAGGAGTATATGCGACTAAACGAGCGGAAACAGAAAAGAGATGATTTGTCTTTGGAGGAAGAAGTCAGGCTCACTGAACTAACTCCATTAGTAGCATATACGCAAAGCCTGATCGACAAACGAGGCACCTTTCATGCTTCCAGCACAAAGACCCATACTTTCCAGCGGGATGCTCCACAGGTAGATTGGCTAAAGCAGATTTTAAACACCACGGTCACGGACATACCCCGTATGTTATGTGGACCGGACTATCGAGATGCTATAGTCTTTTATCGTGCGGACGGCACTATTGTGTCCTGCCTGAATATTTGTCTTAGCTGTGCGCATATGGAAACAACCCCCGACCACTATCTCAACGGCGATTATGAAACCTATGATTTGCTGAAGAAATTTTTCATTGAGATGGGACATGACGTAGAAGATCCGCATCGTTTCATGATGGATGAGATCAAAAAAATAAAGGCAAAGCAACATAAACCCCGCTGAGTTATATGCCCGCCAACAACCCACTTTTATCCGCAAAGAAATCTCTGTTAGGCTTGTCCATCGGAGATGCTTTTGGTGAAACATTTTTTGGTAAAGAAGATATCATTGCCGACCGGATCCGTAATAAGGAGTTACAGACCGGCGAATGGCTTTTTACAGATGATACTGTGATGGGGATTGGGGTGTATAACATCCTGGCTGAGTATGGAGAAATAAAGCAGGACCAACTTGCCAAAGCATTTGCAGCTAATTATTTGCTGGATGACTACCGCGGTTATGGCGGTACTGCACATGCCATACTAAAAGACATAGCTGCCGGTAAACACTGGCAGGAAGTCAGCAGCAGTGTTTTTGATGGTATGGGTTCTATGGGCAATGGTGCCGCTATGCGCTCCGGTCCTATCGGTGCGTACTTTGATGCCAACGTGGAGAAGTTGATAGAGCAGGCTTCGTTGGCTGCGGCGGTAACCCACTTTCATTCCGAAGCAGTGGCAGGCGCAGTGGCAGTAGCATTGGCCGCCAGTATTTGCGCAGAGACAGGGCCTTTACCCGCTGAACAGTTTTTTAAATTTATCGTGCAACATACGCCGGAAAGCGATGTGAAGTATAAAATTAAAAAAGCTGCTACGCTGCCGCTGAGTTATGATATCAGAACCATTGTGTCTGTTTTAGGCAATGGCATGCAGCTTACCGCCCAGGATACCGTTCCTTTTGCCCTGTGGTGTGCGGCTCATCACACCGGTGATGTGGAAGCCGCCTTGTGGAAAGCTGTGAGCGGTTTGGGCGACAGAGATACGATTGCTGCCATAGTAGGGAGTATTGTGGTGCTATCTGCCGGTGAACATACTATTCCAACACAATGGATGGTGCAAACAGAACGATTTGACAGCAGTCCCTTTTTCAAAGGATAAGGAACCGTCTTTTCACCACCGGAATATGCCCTGATATCAAATATCTTTTACCATACCCCCTGCTACGGATAGGTTTGTATAAAAATATATTTTATGCAACCACAATCACCTCCCAGGCAGGCTTATCTGGATTGGCTACGCATTCTGGCCATCCTTTGTGTATTGTTTTTTCATTCAGCTATGCCTTATGTAGCCGAATGGTCCTGGCACATAAAAAATAAGGAAACCAGCAATATGCTGCTGGAGTTCAATGATTTTACCCACCGTTTCCGTATGCCCCTGCTGTTCTTTATTTCCGGTACCGTAAGTTATTATATGCTGCAGCGCAGAACAGGCGGCGGCTTCGTCGGCCTCCGCTTCAGACGGCTGTTTATTCCCCTGCTCCTGGGAATATTGGTGATAGTACCTCCCCAGGTATATATGGAACGGCTGACGCAGGGCTTTAAAGGCAATTTCTGGGACTTTTATACGAATATGTTTACTACGGGTGCCTATCCCAAAGGAAACCTGAGCTGGCATCACCTGTGGTTTATATGCTATCTCCTGTTGTATGATATCGTTTTTGCGCCGCTGTTTGTATGGCTTATTTCTGCTAAAGGGAAAGCCTTCCTGCGGAAAGCAGATTGGATAGCGAGGGGTGAATTTATTTACCTGCTGCTGATACCGGGTGTGCTGGTTTATACTTTTATGGTATTGAAGTTTCCTGAAACCAATACCCTGGTAAATGACTATGCCTTTTTGTTGTATTGGTTGTTTTACGTACTTGCCGGTTTTATCTGTATTGCCAACCCGGTATTTATGGATAGCCTGCAGCGAAACCGCCGCACCTCGCTGACTATTGCCTTTACAACCACCCTGCTCATCAATTACCTGCGCTGGAATAAGCTGGAGCCCTGGCTCGTATTTACAGATTTTAAACATGCTCCGGGCACCTATTTATTCCTGGCCGTATCCGCTGTTGGCGCCTGGATGTGGGTATTCGCCATTGTGGGATATGGTAAAAAATATCTCAACAGGAAAAGCCCGGTGTTGCCTTACCTGAATGAGGCAGTATATCCTTTTTATATTTTGCATCAAACGGTGATTGTAATACTCACGTACTACCTGGTGCAAACTCCCGATGAAGTTGGATTGAAATATTTTTTCACTGTCATCGTTACTTTTGTTCTTTCTATGGGTATCTTTCATTTGTTTATCCGGCCATTTGGAGTGATGCGTTTCCTGTTTGGTATGAGGTCTCGTCAGTGGGTAGGAAAGAAGGCTCGGGAAAAAGAGGAAATGCCGGTGGCATTACCTGTTGAATCTGCAACCGCATAATTAATTGTAACTTCCGGTAATTATTATGAAAGTATTCTGGAAATATATTTTCCCCGCTATTTACGGCATGCTGGTATATTATACCATTCGCCTGCTGGCAGATAGTTCCTCCGGTATGCGATTCTGGTATCGGCCGCTGTTGTTAAATACAATAGAAGTAGTTTGTAGTATCATCATGGGCTACTTTTTCATGTGGGCATTTAATCAGTTGTTCCGGCATTTTGATGAAAAAAGAGCCACCGACTTGTCCTATAAAAGAATAGCGCAGGAACTATTATATGTTTTTGTGGTAAACCTGGTGGTACAGAATGCCACGATGCTTCCGATGGCGGCCTTTACAGATGATGGTCTGCAATGGATGGATGTGGCAGATATCAATGTAATCCCTTTGTTATATTCCCTGATATACTATGGCGTGCGGCGTAGTAACATCTTCCTGCAGGCATATGTGCAAAACAGGTTACAACTGGAAAAAATAGCCAATGACCAGTTGCAAACGGAACTGAAATTTTTAAGGGCACAATACCATCCGCATTTTCTGTTTAATGCTTTAAATACCATTTATTTTCAGATGGATGAAGATGTAACGGCGGCAAAGAAAACAGTGGAAAGCTTTTCTGAACTGCTGCGGTATCAGTTATATGACCAGCAACAAACCGTAAGCATCTTGCAGGAAATACAATATCTGCAAAACTTTATTG
Organism: Chitinophaga sp. 01L420; assembly: GCF_056399985.1. Taxonomy (NCBI): domain Bacteria; kingdom Pseudomonadati; phylum Bacteroidota; class Chitinophagia; order Chitinophagales; family Chitinophagaceae; genus Chitinophaga; species Chitinophaga sp. 01L420. The sequence continues at coordinate 49,447 of NZ_JBFTSK010000030.1, read as the reverse complement.
ACCTGCAGAAAATAAGGTCTTCTGCAAAACTGCAGCTCTGCGTGTGTTTTGATAAAGAACTGCACGAAGAAAAGGTGTATCCGCTGCTATTTTTACCGCTGGTAGAAAATGCGTTTAAATATGTAGGTGGCAGCTTTCATATTCGTATGCAAATGACAAAACAAGCCAATGAAGTCTGTTTTTTGGTGGAGAATTCAATACCTGATCATATTCCTTTTACGCAGAAAGGCGGTATTGGATTAGATAACCTGAAAAGAAGACTGGAATTATTATATCCCGGCATGCACGCATTAACGATGCAGAAAAAAGAGGATAGTTATTTAGCTGAGTTAAAACTGACATTAAACTGATGGATCACGTTACCATAAAATGCGTTATCACCGATGATGAACCACTTGCTGGAAAAGGGTTACAGGGATATGCTTCCAAAATTGGTTTCTTACAGGTTGTGGCCGTATGTGAAGATGCTATTGAGCTGAATACCGTGCTGAAGGAACAACAGGTGGACCTGTTGTTCCTGGATATTGAGATGCCTTATATGACAGGCATCGAATTTCTTAAAAGTTATCCTAATCCCCCCAAGGTGATCTTCACCACTGCTTATGAGCAATATGCTATACAGGGCTTTGAACTGGATGTACTGGATTACCTGGTAAAGCCCGTTTCTTTTGAACGATTTTTAAAGGCGGCAAATAAAGCCTATGATTATTTTTCTGCTCAGCAAACCGGTGATCAGCAATATATTTTTATTAAGTCAGATACCAAACTGGAAAAGGTATTATTCAACGACATCCTGTTTGCCGAAGCCCTGGGCAACTATGTAGCCTTTTATACGGCAGACAAAAAAATAGTAACCCATGCTACATTGAAGGCCGTACAGGAAAAGCTGCACCCGCGGCAGTTTTTGCAGCCACATAAATCCTACCTGGTTAACATCAATCATATCAGTGCCATTGAAGGGAATATACTACATGTTGGTAAATATGAAGTACCCATCAGCAAATATCAGAAGGAAGAGGTACTGGAAAGAATAGTCAATAATAAGTTACTTAAGAAGTAAATAGCTATCGATGAAGAAGGGAACCTATTACACAGGCACCAGCGGATTATTGTTGCCCTATAAAAATCAGCAATTTTACCCTGCTGCGTTTCAGGGTAAAAGCAGATTGTCCGTTTATGGCGCATTGTTTAATAGCATAGAAATCAACAGCACGTTTTATAAGCTGCCTATGCAAAGCACTATTCAGAAATGGGCAGATAGCGTACCAGCACATTTTAAATTTACTTTTAAGCTATGGAGAGAAATAACCCACCAAAAAGAACTGCATGTTAATGCGGAAGATGTCAGGAAGTTTATGGACATCATTGCAGTTGCCGGATCAAAGAAAGGCTGTTTACTAATACAGTTCCCACCAGGATTGCGTTACAACCAAATCTCCCATGTTAAAAAAATACTGGCCACCATCATCAACGCAGATCCACACCGGGAATGGAAGCTGGCAGTAGAATTCCGGCATGCTTCCTGGTACCGGGAAGAAACCCACCGGCTGTTAAGCAGTTGTGAAGCGGGGATGGTGATTCATGATAAAACAAATTCAGCATCGCCTTTGGAAGAGATGGAACTTCCATTTGTATATGTAAGATTTCATGGTCCCGCCGGTGATTATAAAGGTAGTTATGACGATGGCTTTCTCTACGAATATGCCGGGTACATCAGGGAATGGCTGGCGGCCCGAAAAGAAGTGTATGTCTATTTTAATAATACAATTGGAGCTGCCTTAAACGATCTGGAGTTACTAAAGTCTTATGTGGAGAATGCCCCTCATAAGTAGTAAGTACTCCTTCCATATTACTGATGAGGGAATATTTAACGGAACTTTTTTTTATCTCAAAAGTTACTTAACTTCACATTCCCTTTAATTGATTGTTTTGTTACAGAATTGAATGTTACTCAAAATAACTATCCATGAATGAACTTTATTATTTTTCAATCAAACATATATTTTCTATGTAAAGTAATATCTGTAGCATCTTTGCACAGATGTATAAGGACAATTCCTTAGGCTTTGCTATGTCTTATAAAGAAGCTTTTATTGCTAATTTTTCTTCACCTCAAATCACCATTTTATGGGAATCATTGCATTTTATGAAGGCAACAACGCCACCCAGAACATTGTTCAAACCGTGGAAGACAATCCAGGGCAGGATTTTAAACCAGTAAAGAATGATGAGATCAGGTCAGCCAAACTCTATGGCGTACGCCCCGGCGCAGAGATCCGGGTGTATGACTCCCCCGATGGAGGTACTAATGATGATTTTTGCATCGTTAACGTAAAGCGGGTGTCTCCCGAGTATATTGTGGGTTCGTTTGAACGGACTTATGAGGATGAATTCGTGAGGGTAACTTTCATCCGGAATAATGGCCTGGATGGAAAGATATCCCGTATCAGGATTAATTAAATGTTGCCGGAAGCCGTGTAGACTGTGAGGTTTATACGGCTTTTTCTATAATAAATGATTTGCCTATTACCTTGGAATTTATCCTGTCCCACTTTCTTTGAGATTTTTTTTCCTCCCAGTCACCCTTTTTCATTTCTCGCCTGTCGTATGAACAGTAATTTCATTTGCAACCAAATGTAATAAGACAAAATCGGCTAAAATCAGACAGTGGGCCCACTGTTACAACGAAAGACTAAACCTGACCCGCTCCTGACCACCAGGTAGGGGATTAATTAATTTTATAACAGTATGAATATGGACTTTTACAGAGCGTTCCGTATAGGGAACCTGTGCGTGTCAACCAAATCATTTGTCGGGCCAGTCTTCATGATCAAACAGTTATCACTGGTCATCGTCACTGGTCTTATATTAGTTGTAACGGGCGCCGGAGATGCCACAGCGCAGCAAAATCCGGTAAAGGGAGTATCAGCATCCAGGGCCAGCGATTCGTCCATCATCGTTTCCGGCAAAGTAGCGGACGAAAAAGGAAACGCATTACCCGGCGTAGTGGTGAGAGCGGCAAACAGTAAAAAGGCAGCCGTGACCGGTAACCTGGGCGAATTCAGCATTGCGGCCACTCCAGACGATAAACTGGCTTTTACTTTTTTAGGCTATGCTGCTGTTGTGAAAAATGTTAATGGCAGCAAACACCTGGATATAATCATGAAGCAGGGGGCAAAAGGCTTGAATGAAGTCATTGTAACCGGTTTCCAGGAAATTGATAAAAGAAAATTTGCGGGTGCTTCTACCCGGCTGAAAGCAGAGGATATCCGGATGGATGGAACCACAGATATCAGCCGTGCCCTGGAAGGAAAAGCAGCCGGGGTAAGTATACAAAGTGTATCCGCCACTTTTGGATCTGCACCCAAGGTACGTATCAGGGGTGTTACTTCCCTTACCGGCGAGAACAAACCTTTATGGGTAGTGGATGGTATTGCATTGGAAGATGTAATTGATGTCTCTAATGATCAGTTGTCCAGTGGAGATCCATCTACGTTACTCGCATCCTCTGTTGCCGGACTGAATATGAATGATGTGGAAGATATTTATATCCTGAAAGATGCGGCGGCTACTTCTTTGTATGGAGCCAGGGCTATGAACGGTGTGGTGGTTATCAATACAAAGAAAGGCCGTTCCGGAAAAATGACCACTAACTATACAGGCAATTTCAGCACACAATTAAGACCCAGCTATAACAACTTCAATATCATGAACTCGGCAGAACAGATGTCTGTTGATGCAGAGATAGCCAGGAAAGGGCTGATGAATCTTTCTGATATTGGCAACCGTGCCGACAAGGGCGTATATGGTAAAATGTATGACGAGCTACAAACTTATGATCCTGCCACGGGGAAGTTCCTGCTGGAGAATACACAGGAAGGCAGAAAAGCGTTTTTACAACGTTACGCACTCGCGAATACCAACTGGTTTAATATCTTATTCCGCAACTCGCTGATACAGGAACATACGATCAGTCTTTCCGGCGGTTCAGAAAAAATGCAGTCTTATTTTTCTGCCGGATTTTATAATGACAACGGCTGGACAGTGGCAGATAAAGTCAAACGTTTCACCTTTAACTCCCAGAATAATTATACTTTTTCCGATAAATTATCTGCCGGACTAATTGCTACCGGATCTGTCAGACAACAGGAAGCTCCCGGTACAGTATCACGCAGCACTGACGCTTTTTATGGGAAAATGAGCAGGGACTTTGACATTAACCCATATAACTACGCATTAAATACCAGCCGCGCATTGACGGCTTATGATGAGAATGGTGACCTGGAGTATTTTACAAGGAACTATGCGCCATTTAATATTCTCAATGAGCTGCAGAATAACAAGTTAAAACTCTCCGTCATAGACCTCAAGTTACAGGGTAATCTATCTTACAAAATTACCAAACATCTCCGGTACGATTTCCTGGGAGCTATCAGGTATGCTAAAACCAGCCAGGAAGACCTGGTGAATGAAAGCTCCAATAAAGCACAGGCATACCGGGCAGCTACCAATTCTGTTATCGCCAATGCGAACCGCTTCCTTTATAAGGATCCGGATAATCCAAATGCCTTCCCACAGATTGTATTACCAGTAGGAGGCTTTTATAACAGGAACGAAAATTCCCTGACCAATTATAACTTCAGGAATAGCCTGAACTATACAGAAACATTTGGTAAACATGATCTGAATGTATTGGTAGGACAGGAAGTTAAATACGCTAACAGGCAAGATGCATTGAATACCGGTTATGGTTATCAATATGGTTATGGCGGTAGTGTAATTCCTTACTACCTCGCATTTAAACAAGCCAGTGAAGCCAATCTTCCCTATTTCGGTATGCAGCAAACATATGATCGTTACGCCGCCTTTTATGCCACTGCCGGATACACTTACAATAACCGCTATAACTTTACCGGAGCAGTACGTACAGATGGTTCCAATCGTATGGGAAAATCACCATCTGCCCGCTGGTTGCCTACCTGGAGTTTGAGTGGTGCCTGGAACCTGGATCAGGAAAATTTCCTGAAAGATGCAGGAAAATTAAACATGCTGAAGTTGCGGGCCAGTTACGGATTGACGGCAGATTTAGGCTCCGCTACCAATTCGGCCGCAGTACTGAAAGCGCAGAATACTTACCGTCAATATGCACGGGTAATCGAATCAGGTATTCAGATCATTGACCTGGAGAATGCGGATCTTACCTGGGAAAAGCAATACTCATTAAACGTTGGGGTAGATGTCGCACTTTTTAACAACAGGCTCACCACGAGCATTGATCTCTATAGAAAAAAAGGATTCGATCTCATTGCAGGGATCAAAACTTCCGGCATAGGCGGCCAGGACGTGAGAGTCGCCAATTATGCCAACCTGAGCTCACATGGAATAGAAGTAACCATCGGTGCCGATGTTATTCGTCGTACAGATATAGGATGGAAGACCAATGTGACTTTTGGTTACAACAAGAATAAAATTACCAACGCAAAAAATACCCCTATTATATTTGACCAGGTAAAACCAGAAGGAGGAAACAAAGATGGTTATCCTGTAAGCAGTCTTTTCTCACTTGACTACAAAGGACTGGAAAGTAATACAGGGATTCCGTTGTTTGTAAATGAAAAAGGAGAACTTTCCCGTAAAGTGAATTTACAGGATATAGAAACAAAATACCTGGTATACGAAGGGCCTGTTGATCCACCTGTTACCGGAGGTTTTTCCAATACATTCCGCTACAAGAATTTATCCCTGAATGTATTGCTTACCTACCAGGCAGGAAATAAAATAAGGCTCAATCCTGTATTTAAATCCAATTACTCCGACCTCGACGCATTTCCAAGGGAGTTCCTGGATCGTTGGTCATTGACGGGCGACCAAAAGGTAACCAATGTGCCTTCTATTCTTGACGCCCTCACCAATTACAGAATGACGGATGCATATCCTTACAATAACTACAACTATTCTTCCGCAAGGGTGGCAGACGGAGGATTTATACGGGTTAAATATATAGCACTCAGTTATGTATTACCTCCTCGTATGATTAAGAATATAGGGTTAAATAATCTGTCGCTGACAGCTTCGGCCAGCAATCTCTGGTTGTTGTATTCCGATAGTAAACTAAGAGGACAGGACCCCGAATTCTTTAACGCCGGAGGTGTTGCTCAACCACTGCAACGCCAGTTGGTGATGTCATTAAAAGTTGGTTTGTAAGGATATTTTAAAAGAACTATCATGATGAAAAATATTATAAAAGTAAGTGTATTGATAGGTACTGGTGCGTTGCTATTAACCGCGTGCAATAAGTATCTGGAAGTAGATCCTGATAACAGAACCACCCTGGATACGCCCGACAAGGTGGCGCAAATGCTTACCTCGGCCTACCCGGATCAGGACTATATCTGTTTTAGCGAGTCTATGTCTGATAATGCAGGTGACAGAGGGCATTCGGGTGATCAATACAGTGGTGATCTCCGTGTAAACATTAATGCGTATAAGTTTATAGATTATGCGAGTACGGAACAGGGCTCTCCGGATGTTTACTGGCAAAGTTGTTATAAGGCAATCGCTGCAGCAAACCAGGCATTGGATGCTATTAATAAGGCGACTAACCAAACTGCCTATAGTCCTTATAAAGGAGAAGCTTTGCTGGCAAGGGCTTATGCACATTTTATGCTGGTGACTTTTTTCTCGAAGGCTTATGATGCAGCCACTGCAGCCACTGAACCCGGTATTCCATATGTGTTGGCACCGGAAAAAACCATCAATCCAAAATATGAAAGGAAAACGGTGAAGTATGTGTATGAAATGATTGAAAAGGATTTAACGGATGGATTACCGTTAATCAACAACAGCGCTTATAAAGTACCTTCTTTTCATTTCAACAAAGCTGCAGCAAATGCCTTTGCTGCCCGCTTCTACCTGTTTAAGAAAGACTATACCAAGGTACTAAATTATACCAGCCGGGTTTTCCCTGGCAATAATTTCGGGGACTACCTGCGTCCACTTAATACTACTTTTAGTACTGCCACCCGTGCAGAAAGACAGGCTGGATTTACAAGTCCTGATACAAAATCAAATCTGTTGCTTGCTACCGCTAACTCTGTATGGGCAAGAGCCTGGATTGGGTACCAGTATGGATTAAACGCAGCTATTTCCAGGAGTGTGTTTTTTTCCGGGAATATCACCAGAGGATCATTGGCCTATAATGTGTTTTATTATGGTTCCAATAACAACGATCAGGGCATCGAAAAGTGGCTGGAAAATTTTGTGCATACCAGCGCAGATATTGGTAATCCCTATATCTATGTACCGTTGTTTACTGCTGAAGAAGTATTATTTAATCATGCAGAGGCAAGTGCGCGGACGGGAAATTTCAATGCGGCTATCGCAGATTTGAACACCTACTATAGCACGAGGGTTAGTAATTATGATCCGGTTATTAACGGTATTACTTTAGATAAAATTACCAGTTATTATAATAAGGCCACAGATCCTCTGGATGCTACCATTCAGGCAATTCTCGATACACGCAGATCTGAGTTTATGCAGGAAGGAATGCGTTGGATGGATATCCTGAGAAATAAACTCCCGGTTACACACAAAGATGACAAAGGCGTTATTATCAATATTACTGCAGATGATCCAAGGAAAGTGTTACAAATACCACAGGTGGCACAGGCAAATGGATTGGCTCCCAATCCCAGGTAGCGGTGGTATTGATTCATGTTTGCATGGTAGATCATGCGTGTTGAAATAATATATACAACTGATTTAAATCTTTAAGAATGAAATATTTAAAATCATTCCTGTTACTGGTAATAATTGCAGGTGCTGTTATTTCCTGTAACAAGAAAGAAACGCTGGATAAGGATATTACCGGATTGGGCGGTGATTCATGGATACAGAGCTCCGTTGATAAGTGGTTATATGATTCTATGATAAAGCCCTATAATATAGAAATGAAATATAAATGGGATCAGTCGGAATTTGATAAGAGCCTGATACTGGTACCTCCGATCGAGAATAGAGTAGTCCCGGTAACACAGGATATTATCAGCATATGGATTGCACCTTATAATCAGACCGCAGGCGATTCTACTTTTATGAAGTTAAATACGCCGAAGCAAATTATGCTCTCAGGAAGTATTGCATTGCAAAGTAACGGTAATGCTGTAGCCGGCCTGGCAGAAGGCGGACTTAAAATACTGTTGTTCGGTATTAATTCCTATAGCAGGCAGGATAGTGGGAGAGTGGCCGATATGGCGCATCTGATCCATCATGAGTATACACATATCCTGAACCAGAAGAAAGCTTATCCAATAGCTTTTAACCAGGTAACACCGGACGGTTATACTGGTAACTGGAGCGCTTTGGACGACAATGATAATCCATGGACGCATGGATTCGTAACTAATTACGCACGAAAGGAGCCAGGTGAAGACATTGCCGAGCTGGTATCCACTATGTTGGTAATGGGCCGTGCCCGGTATGATTATACGCTTTATCATCCCTTCCCGGACTATCCTGACAGTCTTAATAATCCCGATGGTATCAGGTTGCTGAGAGAAAAAGAAAAAATAGTGGTGGGTTACTTTAGAGATGCTTATAACCTTGATTTCTATAGCTTACAAACCTCCGTTCAACAGCAGATCCATAATGTGTTGCATCGATAGGTGCAGGCAGTTATTTCACTATAAATTTTACAGAAATGATTAAATATCTGGTATATATTTTACTATTGGCTGCGGTGGTTTTTGTTTCCTGTAAAAAGGACCTTCATTCATCGGTTTTTGACAAATCTGCAGACCAACGGCTGAATGCTGTGCTGGCGAATTATCAGTCTATCCTGGTAGCAGCTCCTTATGGCTGGGTAGCAACGGTGGTCCCCAATCCGGAAGAAAACGACAACGTATATGCATTCTGGTTTAAGTTCAACGACAGCAATCGGGTGGCTTCGCGATGGAAAGACCAGCCATCATTGACCAGCAGTTACCGCCTTAAAGCATTACAGCAACCGGAATTAATATTTGATACTTATACTTACCTGCATTTGCTGGCGGATGCAGAAGCTAAAGTACCTGGTGCGCAGCCTGGTACAGGACTGAAGTCTGATTTCGAACTGGAAATTATTTCCGGTACGGCAGACAGCTTTGTTTTAAAAGGCAAGTACAACGGATCAGATGTTACTATGTCAAGAGCCACGGTGAAAGATACTTCCGGCAGTGTTGTTATTCCGGGATATCCGTTGGCAGCTAATTACCTGGATACTTCTGTACGTATCCTCTACAAGACAACGCAGGCAAATGGAACAATTGCAAACACTGTGAAGATTTCYGGAATTAAGACAGCCAATCCAATTAAATATGCAGGTACTGTGAGTGTAGACTACAGTGATCTGGGGGCGTCTGGCTGGCAGTACAACATCTTTGTAAAAAGTGCTGCGGATAAGGAAATAACAGTCACTATTAATAAAACGATGCAGCAGGGAATAAAAGAAGGTTCCTTTAAAGTGCTGGATAAATCTTATGATCCGGTGAGCGGGCGCATATACTTAAAAACATTTTATACTAATTCAGCAGGAGCAGATCGTGTTACCGAAGAAACACTTGTCCGGCAGTAATGTCTGGAGATATAAGTCCTCGTAATAGCGACTTTGGTTGATAACAGAGGCGGCAGTATTATTACTGCTGCAATTTAAATTTTGTAATGAAGATGCAGCTGTTAACCATTCACTCAGGTATCCTGGCATTAAGGCCAAGTGGTCTTAATGCCGGGTTAACCTGTAAAGCTTTGGCTGGTATCTCCAGTGTATAACCGGGATCGTTTTTTCGAAGTACAAATTGTTGCATGGCATGGACCTGCCCGTTTACTACCGGCGTAAAATAGTGGATAATAGCCGGACTGTTTGTTCGTCTGAGATCAAACCAGTTATGCAATTGAAACGCCAGTTCTTTTCTCCGCTCCGTCAGTATTTCGGGTAACGGGTTTGGCTGATTCATCAGGGGATAGGAGGCACCACCCTTTACGCGATTGTTTTTTAACAGGTAAATATCCGCTAGTGCTTTACCGGTTTCTCCCAGGTGCGCATTCGCTTCCGCCCTGTTAAGATAGGCTTCTGCCGTACGGAAGGAAAAGCAATAAATATTGCCGTAAGTGTTAAATGTTTTTGGAATAATCGTTGCATTATTGTCATAAAAATAGCCGCCTAACCGTTGATCAGCTCCGGCGTACAGCTGCAGGAGTTCCCTGGAAACACTAAAGCCATAACTATTTCCATCTCCGAAAATATTAAAGACATTGGGATTTAAATCATTATAAAAGGTATATATCACCTCGGGATTATCCACCCCCAAAAGACTGGAATAAAAATCAGACCGGACATTGTTTTGGGTAGTGATATCATTTAAGACAGATTTGATTTCAAGACATTTTCCTGCAAATGTGGCGGCCAGTTCCCAGTGTTGAAGATAGAGGTGTATCCTTGACAGCAACAGGTATACAGCAGCAGGAGAATAGTGATAAATGCTTCCCGCTTTCCCGGATGCCTGTACATAAACAAGCGCATTGTTGAGATCTTCCAGTATTTGATCATAAACAGCATGTACCGAACTTCTCGGGAGATAAGTATTTACTAAAGTACTGCTTGTTTGCAGTGGTACTCCCATAGAGTCGGCAATATTTGCCGGATCATAAGGTGTCCCCCAGATATTTATAAGATAATAATAAGCCAGCGCTCTGGAAAAATGTGCTTCCCCCAGTAAAAATTGTCTGGAAGAAATATCTCCCTGGATGTTTTCTCCTTCATCGGTAATAATGTTGCAAACCTTTATAATTCTATATAGTCCCAGCCAGGTGTTATTCAGGATAGCAGAGGGAGAACGTCTTTCATCATATTGGGCATCGTATATATTTTGCCAGGTGTAAAACGCGGAGTAAGCACCTCTCTCATCTACCGGAGGAGTGGGACCTGTACTTTCTGTTACATCAGCGGTCATCATATCCAGAAAGTAAAGAGACAAGTCGCTATTGGCCGACAGATTCCTGCTCCATCCTTCACCATTCAGCATTTCGGTATAATCTGTCACTGTTTTTGGGGTACGCAGATTATCGGCCGGGGTATCCAGGTACTTTTTACATCCACTGAAGATACATATGGAGGTAAGCAGGCAGATGATATATTTTAAGTAGTTAATTTTCATCATTGCTAAAAATTTACGTCCATACCAAGTGTCAGAGATGGCCGCCTGGGCATTGTTCCTGCGGGCAGTTCCGGGTCCTGACCATGCAGTTTTTTACTCGCCAGTAACAATACATCATGCACCTGTGTGTAACAGGAAATATCCTTAAACAGTTGCTTGCCGGCTTTGCGGGAATGAATAGTGTACTGCAGGGAAAGTGTAGAGAGGCTCACATGGCTGGCATTGACAGTCCGGATATCACTATTGTTATACATCTCAGATGGGAATGTAGACATCAGGTAAAGTGGGAGTGTTCCATTAAAGTATTGCATGGTAGCAGCATCAAAGCGATAATATTGTACAGGAGACATCGTAATGGGATCAACGAGATAAAGTCCGGATTGGTTACCCATGCGGGGGATATCAGTTGTTTTTTCATCGCCGGGTTGCTTCCAGCGGTTCTCAATGGCGGTAGAAGTATTTTCAGCCGGGTTAGGTATAAATCCTCCGCTTCCGTAAAGGTTGATCAGTCGTTGTTTATAGCCCAGCTTTATCCGGAAAACGGCACTAAGATTCCAGTTACGGTACCTGACATTCGTGGAGAAGCTACCATCTATTAAAGGGATACGACTGCCTACAGGAACGAAAACATTGGCGTAGTATTCTGCGACCGTTGGTTGAACCGCATAGTCTTTATCATAAATTCCCCGGAAAGTTGGAACTCCCTTGTTGTTGAGTCCTGTGAATCTGTAGGCATACATCGTATTGGGATCTGTCCCTGATTTGATAATGTTTCCATCCAGGTACTGTTGCTGATTGCCTATGATGCCGGGGTCCGTGAAGTTAGTTTGCAGTATGCGGGTTTTGTTAAATGAAAGATTGGTGCCTACATTCCATTTCCAGTTGCGTTGCCGGATGATTTGCCATTGCATACCGGCTTCTATACCGCTGTTGTCCACACCCGCACTGTTATACATGCCTGAATTAAAGCCGTTTTCTTCGGCCAGGTCTATATTGGCCAGCAGATTGGTGCTTCGTTTATTATAGGCTTCCACCGTTCCGTAAAACCGGTTGTTAAAAAAAGAAAAGTCTATGCCCACATTGAATACATATGTTTTTTCCCAACGCAATCCGGGGTTAGAGAAATTGGTCACGGCTGCCTGGCCATCCCCGGAAATAACATTCCGCGATGAATTGGAAATGGATAGATTCGGTGATTTTATTTCAGGTAACCCGATATTGTATCCGTAAGATATCCGGAGTGCGAGCAGGTTATCCGCATGCATCGTTTTTTTTATCCGGGGTTCATCGAGGATGCTCCATTTGATGGCGGCAGACCAGGTCCGCTGCCAGGTTTCATTGCCATATTGAGCAAAATAATTGGCCCCATCCTGCCGGATGTTAAAATTAAGTGTATATCTGTCTTTATAGGAGTATACCAGCATGCCGTACCAGCTCATCTGCCGGTATTTATTGATGATTTCTTCCGTAGGATGAATGCCTGAATAGGGAAAAAAATTGTTGTACAAGGGATATTCCTTTGCTGATGGGGGATGAGCTACCTTTCCACTATCAGGATAATATCCAAGTATAAAAAGCTTGTTGATATCGTATTTTGATTGTCTTAATTCATTGCCGGCCAGCAATTGTATATAGTGCGAAGGGGTAGTGAAATTATATTCTATGGAATGACGGATGGTATAGTCACGTTGTTGGGTATTTGCTTCCTGGTATTCGCCTCCCGCCGGAAGAATGATATTTTGTTTTGCAGCATCACTGTATACCATACCCGGCCCCAGTCCCAATCGGTATTTAGAGGCAATATAATCGGTTGTCTCTCCTGCATAACTATTGTTTCGTGACCCGGACATCCCCAGGCCATATAATCCGTGAAGTTTAAATGAACGAAGAAATGTCCAGTCTGCATAGATGACTGCCTTGTAGGTGTTCACCAACGTCCTGGTATGGCTGTTCTCCATGTCAGAAACAATATTGGACAATGCCACCTGAGAAGTGTCCATTACATAATTGGGCAGCGACCAGTTAGGAGTAAAAGGAGAAGAGCTGTAATACATTCGCTGCTGTCCTATGGTATAGGGCAGGCTCCTGGATGTATTATAGGCATACTGGTAAGGATTTGTCCGGTAAGGATAGGTGCCTGCGTGCTGAGAGCCGGATAACTTGATCCCTGCCTGAAATCCGGGGATAGGATGATAAGTAAGCCCGATCATCCCGGAATATTGCCTGGCTTGTGTGAAGATGGCAGGTCCTTTCTGAGTGGCATAGCCCATAGACAAATAATACGCAGTTTTACTCCCACCTCCGTTTACAGATAAATGATAGTTTTGCGCAACACCGTTGTTGAACAGGATATCGAACCAGTCTGTATTCATGGATTCGTAGCCTCTTTCCAGTTCCTCCAATTTTTCTTTGCTCATATTCCCGTTAAGAAAGGCCGTATAGTCCCGTTCAAATCCCTGGGGAAGGATGCCATTTGAAAAGGGTAATTTTTCATCTATAATTTCTTTTGACAACGCCATCCTCTGTGAGGCGTTCATCCGGTTCAATTGATGATAGCTGGGCCGGAAGGTAATATTGGTCATTTGCGAAAATGTAATGGCCGGTGCTTTATGCAACATTCCGTTACGGGTAGTAATCAGGATCACGCCATTACCACTATTGACTCCGTATAATGCCGTTGCCGCTGCGTCTTTCAATACATCTATTTGTTTGATGTCTTTGGGATTCAGGCCGGTGATCGGACTGGTCATCAGGTTTACATCGTCCAGTGAGTTTACACTGGCAGCATCCAGTTTCACCGGCGGATTACTGATAATACCATCAATCACCCAAACAGGCTCCCGGTTCCCCAGTAGTGTGGCTGTTCCGCGTAGCCTTATTTTAGGAGCAGCTCCGGGATTGGTACTGTTCACATTGATAGACAGGCCAGGTGCCTGGCCCTGCAGCATGTTGTCTATAGAAAGCTGATCATTGCGATCCAGGCTACCAGCTACAATATTGGTCACCGAGGCGGCAGAATATTTTTGTTTAATATTGGAATACCCGTTTATCACCACTTCGTTAATAGCAGTTAATACGGGTTGCAGAGAAATTGACAGGAATGCAGGGCTTTTAATGGGTACCTGCTTCGTTTGCATACCAATGTAGGTTACCTGTAATATTGCATAGGGCTTCACGCTAAGATGGAATATGCCGGCGGGATCACTCTTTGTACAATTGTTACTCCCTTTTTCAATGATTGTGGCCTGTGGCAAAGGATTTCCATTTGTGTCTGATATACGGCCCGTCACTTCATTTACTGATAAGAGCTTGTCTTCACTATGGGTGGGTATGATGGCAATGATTCCATTTGTATGAACAATACGCAGCGCCTGATCTTTTAACAGTAGCTGTAATATGTTGTCGACCGTTTCGTTATCAACCTGCAGGCTTACAGGAGGGAGCTTTTTAATTTCCTCCGTGTTGTAAAAAAAAGCGGTGCCTGTTTTTTCTGTAATCAGTCCTAAAACGTATGTGATATGTTTGTGCCTTACGTGAATTGAAATGCGCGGAGATTGGGCATTGGCAGTCACTGCGAGTAAACAAATGACAAAGCAAAATGAACATTTAAGGTATGATGGTAAGGACAGATGTAACCAGTCCTTCAAAAGACAATTGGATTGGTTCATCAAATTTATGCGATAATGATGGATAACAAAAGAATGATATCAACTTTGGCCTGTCATTGTACTTCTCTAAGCAAAAACTCCTCTCAATCCTGAAAGATAAATAATTATTATTTTATTTCAATGGTGCGGTTTAAGGTATCGATATTAAAATTAACAGGAGAAGCAGTGGTAGCTTTTATCAACTCCAATAATGGGAGAATGTTTTCAGGCCTGGGCATTAACGGAACATTATAATGCAGGCGGTTGAATTGCTCGGTTGTAAAAATAATCCTGTAGTCATAACGTAAGCCCAATTGTTTCATTAAATCATCAAAAGCAACATCCGTAAATGCAATTTGTCCTGATTTCCAGGCAAGGGCGGTTGCTGTACTGCCGGTACTTACATGCAATGCACCGGTGAGGGTATCATATGCTGCCTGTTGTCCAGGCTGGAGGTATTGTCTAGTGGCAGGCTGATCTACCCTTCCTACAGCAATTTTACCTTGTGTCAGGGTCGTGATGATCTGTCTTCCATAGGCGTTAATGTTAAACGAAGTCCCCAACACCTGTACTATCTGGCTATTCACTTTAACGATGAATGGTTGCTGTGTATTGGCGGCGATCTCGAAATAGGCCTCACCACTCATTTCCACTATTCTTTGTTTGCCGGTAAAAGCCGGTAAGTAATGTAACCGGGAACCAGCATTCAGCCATATTTTACTGCCATCAGGTAAGATAACTGGTTGTGTATTGTTTTTCGGTGTTTCCCGGGTGATATACTTAAGCCCATCGGTAGCAGGCAGGCTTCTTTGCTTAAAAAACAACCATGCCGACGCGGCTATGGCAAGCGGTATGAAAATAACGGCAGCATAGCGTATTACCTTGCGCCATATGGGAACAACAGCAGTAGCCGGCAGTGATAACCGGGCTTTGAGTTTCGCAAGATCCTCCGCTGTATTTACGCCTTCCCACCCCTTCAGTTCACCTGCCTGTGTACGGATAGCAATTATTTCCTTTAAAAGTTCAAGTTCTTCCTCACTCATTTGCCCGGTAGATACAGGTAATCCGGTTTGCTCATCGAGCAAATGATGGATCTTCTCCCAATCTATTTCCGTGTTTTTTCTATGCTTACCCATTATATTGTATTAAGACAGTTGAAAAGGAAAAAAGGGTGACTCCCCATATAAGAGGTGGACAAAATCAGGATGGACAAAATTTCACGGTTTTGTCTCAGGAATAGGTAGGCTTTCCGGATTTGTGTTTTTACGGTATTGATGGAAATATTCATTTGTGCAGCTATCTCCAGGTACTTTAATCCTTCCATAGCGCTCATCGTAAAAATCTTGCGCCGTTGTTCCGGTAATTGGTTAATGGCTTTTAAAAGCCTTATACTGTAATTTTCATTTTCCTTGTTGCCTGGTTGCAGATCATCCTCACTATAGAGCAATCTTTCAATTCCTTGCTGGTGACGGAGTTTTACCTGCTCACTTTCAAGATAGTTAAGGCTCCTGTTTTTAACGGAAGTATAGGCATAAGACTCAAAGTTATCAGGCTGCTCCTGAAGTATATATTTTTCCCAGTATTTCACAAAAAAATCCTGCACGATATCCTTTGCTGCATCATTGTTTTTCACAATACTATAAGAAAACTGACACAGTACTTCGTAATACTTATTAAATAAATATTCCAACCTGATCTGGCTAAGGCTTGAATTGCTCATATTATTGCTAACACTAAAATGGCGTCGGAATTACTGTGTTGATTGTAACCTTTTCATTAGTAAATATAAGTGATATAAACATATGATGCCGATGAAATCAAAGCCGAGCTGCTAACCTTGTTCTCCCCATTTATACTATAAGATGATAGCCATTCAATCGTTTTTTATGCCGCTCCCCAAATAATTCCGACCTGAAAATTTATTTTTTCTATATTGATCAGTGCTTTTGATAAAGCATCGAATAATCCTACATATTAATACAGCGAACAAAAATGATGAAATTTTCTATTGGCCTGATCTATTCTCTTGCAGTATTTATTGGCGCAAAACAATTCGTTGGAGACACTTTAACAGGTTCTCCCAATCCTCCTGAATTAACTATTACCAGGTTTGCTGGTCCTGATGTAACGCCCAGCCCCGCCTGCCTCGCAGTTGCGCCTACCGGCGAAGTGTTTGTAGGCGTGGATATGATCGGTTCACTGGGGAAAGATCCGGGTAAAGGCCGGATTCTTAAGCTGATCGATAAGGATAACGATGGTAAAATGGACCAGCACATTGAATTTGCAACAGTGGATAACCCACGTGGTATCATTGTGCAGGGCAACCGGGTTTTTGTATTGCACACCACGTTTTCCAGTGAAACCGGCAAAGCTACGGGAATGGCCCTGGTTGTTTTTGAAGACAAAGACGGGGATGGAAAAGCAGACGGACCTCCTCAACCACTTGTTGAAAATCTTAGCAATACCAAATACATACAGGAGCGTGGAACAGATCATGCTACTAATGGAATCAGAATGGGTATTGATGGCTGGATCTATATTGCGGTAGGTGATTTTGGGTTTCATAACGCAACAGATCGTTCCGGTAAGAAACTGACCATGCTGGGCGGTGGTATTGTCCGGGTACGCCCTGATGGTACCGAAATGGAGATATTTACCCACGGTACACGCAATGTATACGATGTGGCTATTGATCCATATATGAATGTTTTTACGAGAGAAAATACCAATGATGGCGGTGGATGGAATGTGCGGTTTTCCCACCATATCCAATCCGGGGAATATGGATACCCGGTATTGTTTCAGCATTTTACAGATGAAATAATGCCAGCCCTGGCGGATCTGGGCGGTGGCTCCGGTACAGGCGCCTTATTTATGGCGGAACCCAATTGGCCTGAGAAATACAATAACGTTCCAATGATGGCGGATTGGGGACGCAGCATGCTGTACATTCACAGGGTAACACCTGATGGCCCTACATTCACCCAAAAAGAAGAAGAGTTTATAGGACTTCCTCAGATCACGGATCTGGATGTGGACGGATCCGGCAGACTTTACCTTTCCGCATGGGATGGCGCAGGCTATTCCGGCAGTCCGGATAAAGGTTATGTGATTCGGGCAGTACCGAACAACTGGACTTATCAGCCATTTCCTGACGTGGCCAAAGCCCCGGTTGAGGAATTAGCACGATTGCTTAAATCGGCCAGTGCAGTAGCCCGTTTGAACGCCTCCCAGGAATTAATTGCGCGTGGGGATAAACAAGCCATTGCTGCTGCATTGGAGATTGCTTCAGATGCTCAATTGCCTTTATACGCCCGTGTGGCCGGTATCTATACTTATGCGCAGGCGGCCGGTGCAGATGGCATCCCTGCCCTAACAGCATTAACTAAAGATGCTTCCATGAGGGAACATGCATTGCGGGCTTTGGCAGACCGAAAAGGTATCATTAAAGATGTTGCTACTGAACCTTTCCTGGAAGGCCTTAAAGATCCGTCTCCGCGCGTGCAGGCTGCTGCCATAATCGGACTGGGACGCTTAGGCCGTATTGAAACTGCCAATGCTTTATTGCAAACAAAAGTTCCTGCATCATTTGTCGCACCAGTGAAAGATGTGGAAGGACCGCACGCTACGCCTAATTCAGCTATTGTGCTGCCTCATCTGGCTGTTCAGTCCCTCGTAAATCTTCATGCAGTAGATGCCGYCGTAGCAGGAATCAACGGCGAAAACGCCATCCTCGCATTGTGGGCCTTACGTTACATGCATGATCAGAAAGCAGTGAGTGGCTTAATAAGTGCTTACCAGCTGTCGAAAGATGCGAAGTTAAAACAGCAGATCATTATCACGTTAGCACGCCTCTACAGAAAAGAAGATACCTATGATGCCTCCTGGTGGTGGGGTACCAGACCGGATTCGCATGGCCCCTATTACAAAGGCGTAACCTGGGAAGCATCGCCAGCTATCGAAAAATTCCTCAAACAGGAGTCACTGAAGAAAGGCCCTGCCGGCATAGCTTTTTTCAGAGATCTTGACGCCCGCGACAGAATGGATATTCCTGCATTCGCAGCGCCGAAAAAAGTGGAAGCTGTAGCAGCTAAAGAACCTAAAATAGATCTGGAAAAAATTAAAAGTAAAAAAGGTCAGGTGGGCAAATCATCTATCGAAGATGTTTTGTTGGCCGTTAATAAATTAAAAGGAGATCCTGTCAGAGGGAAAGTATTGTTTACCAACCAGGGCTGCGTGGCCTGCCACAGTATTAACAAGGGAGAGATCATGAAAGGTCCCTTCATGGGACAAATCGGATCTATCATGAACCGGGAGCAGATCGCAGAATCCATTCTCAAACCTAGTGCATCTATTTCACAGGGATTTGCCACAGTGATGATCACGGCGAAAGGTAACAAGTCTTATATGGGATTTGTTACAGAAGAAACGGCTGCTAAGGTAGTCATGAGAGATATCAGTGGTACCGTATTCACCGTTAAAACAGCAGATATCCTGACCCGTAAGGAAATGAAAACATCTATGATGCCGACTGGTCTTGCTAATGCATTATCGTACGACGAATTTGCATCGCTTGTTACTTTTCTGTCTCAGCAAAAGAAATAAAGCAACCGCTAGAAGTTGATGCCCGATAATTGGGCTAAGTATAATATAAACTAAAAGCCCGCTCATTTGAGCGGGCTTTTAGTTTCAGGTACGCGTGTTTAAATACCAGGCGCCAGAAGTTTATCTTTTATCCGGCTAATGCTGTTGCATAATGCCGGGAGAAGGGTTTTTTTTAGGATCAGCTTGACAAACCGGGGTTATACATCCGGAACTCACCCCCGCATCAAGTCCACCTCAAGTCCACCTCTGCTGCAGTACTTCTATATGTACATAGCGGATCTCAAGCATAGGATCGACGGAGTCACCATAATGAAGAGGTAATGCTGACTATAATGATGGGTGTTCTTACCGTTAGTGGATCAGGTTAAAAAATTGAGGAATATCTTTTTTCAATATTCTCTAAATGCCATTCAACCAATGCTTACCATTTATACATCTGGAATTCATCCCCGCGTCAAGTCCACATCAAGTCCACATCAAGTCCGCATCAAGTCCACCTCTACTGCACTGATACTATACGTATTTAGCGGGTGCTAAGTATAGCATCGGCAGAGCCTACATAATGAAAAGGTAATGTTGACTATAATTACCGGGGGGCTTCCTGAAAATAAAAAAGGACAAACCTAAGTTTGTCCTTTTTGTGCCCAGAACTGGATTCGAACCAGCACATCCTTGCGAACGCTGCGACCTGAACACAGTGCGTCTACCAATTTCGCCATCTGGGCATCGCATGTCCCCGTTAAGGGATTGCAAAAGTAAGCGTTTTTTTAAATTCACCAAATTTTTTTTCGCGGCCCCAAAAAAAATCGCGCAAAGCCCTAAAATGCCCTGCGCGATTCACGAAGAAGGTGATATTTATACTGCTACATTAAATTCACGCAGCGTATCATTTAAACTTGTTTTCAGATCAGTGGAAGCTTTACGCTGACCAATAATCAGAGCACAGGAAACCTGGTATTCGCCGGCAGGGAATTTCTTGGTATAAGTACCAGGAATTACCACACTGCGGGCAGGTACACGGCCCTTATATTCAATCGGCTCGCTGCCGCTTACGTCAATGATTTTGGTAGACTGTGTCAGAACTACGTTAGCGCCTAATACCGCTTCTTTTTCTACTCTTACACCCTCTACTACGATACAACGGGAGCCTACAAAAACACCGTCTTCAATGATCACCGGACTTGCCTGTAATGGCTCCAGTACACCACCAATACCCACACCACCACTCAGATGTACGTGTTTACCGATTTGTGCGCAGGATCCTACGGTGGCCCAGGTATCAACCATGGTACCTTCATCAACAAATGCACCGATGTTTACATAAGACGGCATCAGGATGCAACCTTTGGCGATAAAAGCGCCATAACGTGCTATCGCATGAGGAACAACTCTTACGCCCAGTTCTTTATAGTTGGACTTCAATCTCATTTTATCATAGAACTCAAACGGAGGTACTTCCATTGTTTCCATGGGTTGTATGGAGAAATACAGTAAGATGGCTTGTTTTACCCACTCATTCACCTGCCAGCCGTTTTCTGTTGGTGCTGCAACTCTCAGATGTCCTTTATCTACCGCCTCTATTACCGCTTTAACTGCATCCGTGTACTGTGTCTCCTGTAAGAGGCTGCGATCAGCCCAGGCAGCCAGTATTTGTTGTTGTAAATCCATTGTCGTTTTTTTTGCAAACATAATACCTAGAATGGGAAATTACGAATGGGAAATTACGAATTACGGATTTGTATAAGATAATAACGGGTATTCTCCCCACAAATCCGTAATTCATAATCCGTAATTCGTAATTTTGACCCCATGAAAATAGGATTCGATGCCAAGCGCGCGTTCCAGAATGACACCGGTTTAGGGAACTATAGCCGTACCCTTATATCATCTCTCGTAAAGGATTTTCCGGAAGATGAGTACTACCTGTTTGCCCCTAAGCAAACGCCCATGTACGACCTGAGTGCTATGCCGGAACTACAGGTAGTGTTGCCTGGAAAGCAGCTGCATCGCTGGCTTAAATCAGCCTGGCGCAGCCGCTTTGTGGTGAAGGACCTGTTGCGTTATCAGATGGATCTTTACCATGGCCTCAGCCACGAGTTACCTTTTGGAATCCACAAAAGCGGTATCCGTTCTGTGGTGACCATGCATGACCTTATTTTTGAAAGATACCCGGAGCAATACAACTGGATAGATGTGCTTACCTATCGCCGCAAGGCCCGCTACGCTTGTCAGCATGCGGATAGGGTGGTGGCCATCAGCGAGCAAACAAAGCAGGACCTGATCAATTATTACCAGACGCCGGCCGATAAAATAGCGGTGGTATACCAAAGCTGTGATCCGGCTTTTGGCGTTACCTGGGCGGATGATGAAATTGCGGCTATAGGTGCTAAATACCAGCTGCCTTCCCAATATTTTCTGTATGTRGGCTCTCTGATTGAGCGTAAAAACCTGTTGGGCATCGTAACGGCCATGAATACACTAAAAGGATCGATGGACCTGCCGTTGGTGGTGCTGGGCAATGGCAGCGGTTATAAAAAGAAAGTAAAGGATTACCTGGTGGCCAACGGCCTTACGCAGCAGGTGATCTTTCTGAATGAGCATGTCCGCCTGGAAAACAATGAGCTGCCCGGGCTTTACCAGGGTGCGATGGCGCTGATTTATCCCTCCATTTTCGAAGGCTTTGGTATTCCTATCCTGGAGGCATTGTGGAGCCGTACACCGGTTATTACCTCTCATGGTTCCTGTTTTGCAGAAACAGCAGGAGATGCAGCCCTGTACGTAGATCCCCTGGATCCCCGCACCATTGCCCATGCTATGAAACAGGTGGTGGATAACCCCTCGCTGGTAAAACAGATGCAGGAAAAGGGCTGGCAGCATGCACAACAATTTACACCGCAAAAATGTGCAGCGGCCATGATGAAAGTATACAAACAACTAAATAACTAAATAACCACATACCGAAATGTTTGAAGATGATATCAGTGCGGCGATGCCGGTGCTGCGCAATGGAGGGCTGATCCTTTATCCGACAGATACAATCTGGGGCATTGGCTGCGATGCTACCAATGAGGCAGCCGTGCAGAAAGTTTTTGACCTGAAAAAGCGGAGCGAAAGCAAAAGCCTGGTAATATTATTGGCAGATGTGAAGGACCTGTTGCATTTTATCGCCAATCCCCGGCCCGATATCGCGGATATTATTGCCGGTTTCACCCGTCCTACTACCGTGATTTATGAAGGCGCGCTGGGCCTGGCCCCCAATGTCATCAGCGAAGATGGCAGTATCGCCATCCGTATTGTAAAAGATCCTTTTTGCCGCCATCTGATAAAAAGACTGCGTAAACCATTGGTGTCTACCTCTGCCAATATCAGCGGAGCACCTTCTCCCGCCCGCTTTTCCGATGTAACGGACGATATCAGGAATGGTGTGGATTATATCGTGAAACACAGGCAGGAAGAAGCTGCCAACAGCATCGCATCCAGGATCATCCGGATAAACAAAGACGGATCAATAGCGATAATCCGGGATTAAAAACGTTTATTTATTACATTTGCGCCCTGGTTTCAGCGAAAGGAATAAATTTAACAGGAATATTTTAATATGATCAGCAGCAAGCCGTTGGACATACCCTGCTCCCTGCAGGAAAGAAAAGTGCTGGAAAAGATAGCATTAGCAGCCCACGAATTGGGGGTGCCTGCCTATCTGATCGGTGGCTTTGTGCGGGATAAACTGTTGGGAAGGAAAACAAAAGACATGGACATTGTGTGTGTAGGTGATGGTATCACCCTCGCACATAAAGTCGCAGAAAGCTTAGGCAACAACATTCCCGTTAGTTTCTTTAAAACTTATGGTACTGCTCAGGTAAAATGGAATGAGCTGGAAATGGAGTTTGTAGGCGCGCGCAAAGAAAGCTACCGCCGGGAATCACGTAATCCGGAAGTATCTGCCGGTTCCCTGCAGGACGACCAGAACCGCCGTGATTTTACCATCAATGCTATGGCTATTAGCCTGAAAGATGCAGATTATGGCTCCCTGCTCGATCCTTTCGACGGACTGGCCGATCTTGATAAGAAAATTATCCGTACCCCACTGGCGCCGGCACAAACTTTCAGTGATGATCCCCTGCGCATGATGCGCGCTATCCGCTTCGCATCACAGCTGCAGTTCACCATCGAAGCCTCCGCCTTTACGGCCATTCAGGAAAATGCAGAACGCATCCGTATCATTTCCCAGGAAAGAATTACCGATGAGTTTAATAAAATTATGCTCTCGTCAAAACCCTCTGTAGGGCTGGATCTTTTATACAAGGCCGGCCTGCTCAAAATCATTTTCCCCCAAATGATCGATATGGTGGGCGTAGAGATGAACGAAGGGAAGGGGCACAAAGATAATTTTTATCATACCTTGCAGGTAGTAGATAATATCTCGGTAAATACCCGGGATCTGTGGCTCCGCTGGTCCGCTTTATTACACGATATTGGCAAACCAGCTACCAAAAAATTTGAACCGGGTCATGGTTGGACTTTTCATGGCCACGATGCGGTAGGAGGTAAAATGGTGCAGCGTATTTTTACCCGCATGAAATTACCATTGAGTGATAAAATGAAACTGGTAAAGAAATTGGTAGAACTACACCTGCGACCCATCAGTCTCACTAAAGAGAACATAACAGACTCGGCTATCCGCAGATTACTCTTCGATGCCGGAGATGATATAGAAGGACTCATGATGCTCTGTGAAGCGGATATTACCTCAAAAAACAAAGCCAAGGTAAAACGTTACCTGGAAAATTTTGAACTGGTACGCAGGCGGTTGAAAGAAGTAGAGGAGAGCGACCGGATCCGCAACTGGCAACCACCCATAACCGGCGAAATGATCATGGAAACATTTGGGCTGAAACCCGGCAGGATCGTAGGCGATCTGAAAAGCGCCATCAGAGAAGCCATCCTGGATGGCGAAATCCCAAATACTTACGATGCAGCTTATGCTTTTTTATTGGAAAAAGCCGGCGCATTGAATCTAAGCCCGGTTAAATAAAATTGGTAATTTTACATAACCATAATAAGTATTCACTAGCATTTAGAACCTACCGCTAACTGCGGCCTGTTTAAACATTACATAACTTATAACCTTTTTGTCATGCCGGTTTTGAAATTCAGAGTTTACTGGGAAGAAGATGAAAGTGTCTACAGAGACATTGCCATTAAGCCGAATCAGACGTTTTTAGTATTTCACCAAGCAATTTTGCAAGCATTCGAATTTGATTCAAAACATAAGGCTACCTTTTTCCGTAGCAACGATAACTGGCAACGCGGCCGGGAAATTATCCTGGAAGCCGATAACCAGCCACGTAAAGCAGAACCCCTGCTCATGGTGGATACGGTGATAGCTGCTGCTGTAAAAGATCCTAATCAGAAATTTATCTATCTCTACGACTTCGCCAAAAACTGGTCTTTCCTGGTAGAACTGATCGGCGTGTCAAAAGACGAAAACAGTAAAATAGTATATCCTGCCTGCGTACGTAAAGAAGGCCTCGCACCCAGTCAATATGGCACCAAAGGCCTCGTTGGCGACAAGCTCGTGGAAATGGAGGAAAAATATGACCTCAATAAAGAAGGTATGGATGCAGACGGATTTGGAGAAGAAGGGGAAGAAAGTGATGCCCTGGGCGGCGATGGCGCTGAAGAATTCGGCACAGAAGAAGATAATAGCTTTTAAAATAATTACGAATTACGAATTTCAAATTACGGATTTGCGGATAGATAACAGCGGATAGCCTTCGCTTTACCATCTAGCCACAAATCCGTAATTCGTAATTTGAAATTCGTAATTCTATCTTACTACTCGTTTATGCAAAAAACCGTCATCATTATCGCAGGGCCTACAGCGTCAGGTAAAACAGCATTGTCCGTTCAACTGGCACAACTGTTCCATACAGCTGTTATCTCTGCGGATTCCAGGCAATGCTACCGCGAAATCAGTATCGGTACCGCAAAGCCTTCCCCGGAAGAACTGGCGGCGGTACCACACTATTTTATTGACTCACACAGCATTCAGGAAGAAGTAAATGCCGGCGTCTACGAAAAACTTGCCCTGGGATATACGGCCGATATATTCAAAAACAATGACATCGCCGTGATGTGCGGAGGCACCGGCCTCTATATCAGGGCTTTTGCAGATGGTATCGATGATATGCCCGCTATCGCCCCAGGCATCCGTACACACCTGAATGAACAGTTTGCCCTTCACGGCCTGCCATGGCTACAACAACAGCTCCAGGAACGCGACCCCGGATTTTATGCGACCGCCGAAATCCAGAACCCACAACGACTGATCCGCGCTCTGGAGGTATTAGATGCCACCGGACAATCAATCACTACTTTTCGCAGTGCTACCCGCTCGCAGCGCGATTTCAACATCATTAAAATAGGGATTACCCCTCCCAAAGAAATATTACATCAGCGCATCCACCAACGGGTAGATCATATGGTACACGCCGGCCTGGTAGAAGAAGTCAGATCTGTTATCCCTTACCGCGAACACAACGCACTGCGCACTGTTGGCTACCAGGAAATTTTCAGCTTCCTGGATGGATATATCTCCCTGGATCAGGCCATAGATGATATTAAAACTCATACCCGCCAATACGCAAAAAGACAATTGACCTGGTTCCGGAAAGATCCCGCTTTTCAATGGTTCGATCCACGCGACGATGAAGAAATCATCAGCTATGTACAGCAACAGCTGCTGTAAATGAGCTGTTCCGTGAGATGTTTTCAACATCGGAAAATCTGCTGCGGTACTTATCTCTCCAAAAAATAAATACGGACAGCCGTTGTGCTAAAACCGGACATTTATAATTAAGCTGCTATATATAAATAATTTATTTTTATAGAGATGATATCATGGCATTTTGTTCGCTGCGTGGTATCTTTTTACAGCAGCTTCGCCCATGCAAACTTCCGCTTATGTTGAAAAATTACCTGAAAATCGCCTGGCGCCACCTCATCAAAAACAGGCGCTTTACTATCCTGAATCTCATCGGTCTATCTACCGGTCTCGCCTGTACGTTGCTCATCTATTTATGGGTACATGATGAATGGTCATTTGATCATTTTCACAAAAATGACTACCGGCTCTTTCTGGTAATGGAAAACAAGCCACATGAAAAAGGGATTACTACTTCCGCTGAAACCCCTGCATTACTGGGAGAAACACTCGTCACAACGATGCCGGAAGTGGAATACGCTGTGGTAAGTACGCCACCTTCCTGGTTCTCCAAAGTAGCCGTGTCGGCAGGAGATAAAAATGGCAAGGCAGCCGGCATCTTTGCAGGGAAAGACTATCTCCGCGTTTTTTCATATCCGTTGATAGCCGGGAATCCGCAACAGGTACTACAGGATAAAAATGGTATTGTGATTTCTGCTAAGCTGGCAAAGGAACTTTTTCGCGACGGGGACAATGCAATCGGCAAAACCATTAGCTGGCAGTTCGATCTTACCAAAAAAAGCAGTATTGTCACCGGCGTTTTTAAAGAAACCCCCGCTAATTCTTCCACACAATTCGATTTTATATTGCCTTTTGATGCCTTCAAAGACATTATGGGAATAACGGGAATGGATCCGCAGGGGCCCTTCCTGACCTATCTCGTTATGAAAGAAGGCACCCATATTCCTGCTTTCAATGCGAAGTTGAGCAGTTTCATGACCAACATCACCAAAGGAGCTACTACCCCACGAAATATGTTCCTGCAGCATTACAGCGATAACTATCTGTATGGCAATTATGAAAATGGAGTAGCTGTTGGTGGCCGCATCAGTTATGTAAAATTGTTTTCTCTGATCGCACTCTTTATTATCCTGATTGCTGCAATCAACTTCGTAAATCTCTCTACAGCCAAAGCCGCCGGCAGGATGAAGGAAATGGGTATCCGCAAGGCAGTGGGCGCCAATCGCATTTCACTGATCGGGCAATATCTCAGTGAGTCAATGTTGCTCACCTTTCTGTCACTGATCATTGCTTTGATAATGGTAATGGTGCTGTTACCGCATTTCAATCAGCTTACGGGCAAAACGCTGACATTGGATATGAGTCCTGCATTGCTTTTGGGCATATTGGCTATCACATTGATCACAGGCCTGCTGGCAGGCAGTTATCCGGCGTTATATCTTTCCCGTTTTAGCCCGTTAACTGTGCTGAAAGGGAAGATACAACAGGCCACCGGCCAGCTGCTGGCACGCAAAGGATTGGTGATATTTCAGTTTACGTTGTCGGTTATATTTATGGTAGCTGTGATAACCTTTTACCGTCAGATAGCTTATGTACAATCACAAAAAACCGGTTACGATAAGGATAACGTGGTATACTTTGACGCAGAAGGAAAAGTACCGGAAAGCATGCCTGCCTTTTTAGCTGCGGTGAAGAGAATACCCGGCGTAGTAAATGCCTCCGGCATGGTAGGAAATGTGCTGGGCGCACCTTCTATGGGCTATAACTGGAAGGGGAGAGGTACGGTGGAAACCATCCTGTGCCGCCCTTTGATGGTAAACTATGACATGATTGAAACACTGGGAATTGAAATGACCGCTGGCCGCCCGTTCTCCCGCGACTTTGGTACGGACAATACAAAAATAATTTTCAATGAAGCCGCTATTAAAGCCCTGGGGATTGCAGATCCTGTAGGGAAAGTGATTGAGTTTARTGGTATAAAGACGGAGATAGCCGGCGTGGTGAAGAATTTCCATTTTCAGTCGCTGCATGAAAACATCAAACCACTGTTTTTTATGCTGGATTTTCGCAACACTACAGTAATGGTGAAAATAAAAGCGGGTCAAACGAAGGCTGTGCTGGCGCAGTTGGCGGCTTTTTATAACACTTATAACCCTGGTTTTACATTCGACTATAAATTTCTGGATGATGATTACCAGGCCCAATACACAGCAGAAAAAAGGGTAGCGGCGCTATCTGAATATTTCACCGCGCTGGCAGTGCTGATCTCCTGTCTTGGGCTGTTTGGACTAGCCGCCTTTACCGCCGAAAGCAAACGTAAAGAAATCAGTATCCGCAAAGTATTAGGTGCTACCGCCGCAAATGTAGTGATGATGCTTTCGCGGCAATTCCTGCGTGCGGTGCTGATCGCCATATTGATAGGGTTGCCGCTGGCCTGGTATTGCATGGATCGCTGGCTGAGTAGCTTCGCCTATCATATTCGTTTAGGCGCTGATGTATTTTTAGTGGTGGGTGCTGCAATGCTGTTGATCACCTTGGTGACAGTGAGTTTTCAGGCAGTACGGGCAGCATTGGAAAACCCGGTAAAGAGTTTGAAGATGGAGTAGTAATCGGATAGGTCCATATAAAAAAACGTCCGGATGTAATTACATCCGGACGTTTTTTTATATGAATGATCGTTTAGAATTTGAATCCTAAAGTCAGTAGAATATTACTTCTGGTATAATCCAGTGTAGCCGCTTTAGGCGTCATTGCTGCGCTGGTTACAACCGTGTAAGGCTGGTATCTGTCGTTACCCTGTGTATAGCTATAGGTAGCATCCGCATAAAAACCTTTATTACGGAAACCAATACCACCGCTGTAAACTTTACGGGAAGCATCTACACCTGCGTTATAGCCATCATTGCTGTAAGGATTGCCATACGCTGCAAAACCTAGTCTTACCGCATACATGGCCTGGAATTTAACTTCGGCGCCTGCATGAATATTGGAAGTAGATTTATAAATGGAGCTGATATTACCGTTCAGACTATTTTGTGTTTTTCTGTCATCGCTCATTTTAAACTTACCGGAAGCCTGGTTTACAAATTCGTAATCAGCGGTAATAAAACCTTGTGTGGTTTTAGGTGCTGACAGATCACCAAAGAAATAAGACGCGCCGGCAGCAGCACGTAATGGTGCAGTATAGTTATAATCGTATTCTACCGGATAACCTTTTGTTTGGTCCAGGGAAAATGCCTGCTGTTCGCCTTTATCATTCTCTACATCTGAGAAAAGTTCTGAGGTGTAGCTATCATGAATAGAATACCAGGTAGGTGTAACGAAAGTACTACCTAATCTGAAGTGATCAGATATTTTGTACAGAATACCCAGTTTAGCGCCAAATCCGAGACCGGTGCGTTTCAGGTATTTGTTGTAATCCATGTATTTAAATTCGTTGTTAGTGATGCCGGTAGCATCATCTTCTGACCAGTTGAGGGTTTCTTTATAGTTAATACTGGGAAGGTTAATACTACCACCGATATAAAGACGATTACCATAGTTACCGCCCACCGCAAAAGTATATTCATTCAGTCCACCTTCTGTTTTCAGCGTGCCTCTTTGTTGTATGCCCGCAAGATTACCTATTTGTCTGGATGGAGAAGCAAGTGTCATCAGTTCCTTATTTCCGGTGGTCGGCTGATAATCAGCGAACAGGCCGGTAGCGTTGGCAAGGTCGCTACCCAATGCGAGGGTAGAGCCGCCGGCATCAAAAAAGTCATCCACCCATACATCGCTCAGCGAGGATTTATTATTGCGTCCTGCGATGGTGATTTCGTTGTTATAATTGGCGAGGCGCTCCATTCCCAATGAAAAGGAGATGTTATTCCAGGTGCTTGCTCCATCGTTTTTATTAGTCGCCATCACTACACCAATAGAAGGCATCTGGAAGTTAGAGCGGGAGCCTTTATTATCAAGCTGATTATTACCAAGGTAATTAGCCGTGAATTGAGAGATACCTACACCACCCGAGATGTGAAACTCACCGGTTTTAAAGATGGCAATACCTGCCGGGTTAATATGTGCTGATGAATAATCTCCTCCAAGACCCACACCTGTACCACCCAGTGCCTGGGTTCTTGCAGTACCATGAGGTTGCATGGGGGAGTAAAGTAGTGCGTCGTTGGAACTTTGGGCCATGGCTGTTACAGATATAAACAAGCCGCCTAAAAGAGGATAAAGTCTTTTAATCATGATCTGTATACTTAAAAATGAGATTTGCTTGCAGGCTATTCTAGTGATGCTAACGTGTTCTGCAATATGTTGTATAACGGTTATGTGGGCAAAACCTTGTATGAAGATAAAAAATAAGCGTAGGTTTTTAGGCTACGCTTATCTTGTCAATGTTTTTATTAACGGCCACCTCTGGAAGGACGACTGTATCCACCGCCGCCACCGCCACCGCTTCCACCGCTGCTGCGACCACCACCAGAACTAGGGCTGGGGGTATAGCTAGGTGCAGGAGAAGGAGCTGGTCTGCTGTATTCTGCACGTTGCGGACGGGAATAACCACCGTTATTACTTCCGCTGTTGCTGTTGTCTTGATAAGTAGGTCTTGTCACTGGTCTTTCAGAGCTGGACTGCTGGAATACCCGGCGTGGTCTGTCACCGGATCCGCTGCCTGGATTTACTGTACCACCATTACCACCACCATTTGCAGGTTGGAAAGTACCGGTTCTGTTAGGACGGCTATAACCGCCGCCACCGCTGCCTCCACCGTTACTGTTGGTATAATTGGCTCTTGGTACTCTTTCGCCATTGCCTCTTACAGCACCATAGGAGTTGGAAGGACGGCTGATGTAATGACCGCCACCATAGTAGCCGCCATGTCCGTAGTATCCGCCGCCACCATAATAGCCACCACCATAGTATGGATAGTAGTAAGAAGGCCAGTAGCTGCCTACATAAGGATATCCCCATCCACCACCGTAGAAACCGGAGTTCCATGGGCTATAGAAACCACCCATGCCCCAACCGATACCAAGGCTCAGTGAAGGACCATAGAAGCTGCTGTATGGGCTGTAACCCATGCCAAATCCACCGTATCCCATGCCATAGCTATTCATATACAGACTGGATGCTGCATTATATCCATCCCAGTAATCACCGGAATAGTTGCTGCCACCATTGCCAAATCTGTTCAGACGACGTTGATAATCTCCCTGATCTTCATCCTGGTAAGTCACATAGTTGCCACCATCCGTTTGATCTCCCTCTACATAGTTTGCATCGTTTTCATCCTGCTTGCTATTACCGTTCGAACCATTGGTGGAGGCATAGGTACGCTGCTGCTGACGCGGAGAATAATATACATCATCCGGAGTCTGAGCCGTTTTATAGGTACTGGAACACGCTCCCAGTGCGAGCGATGCGGCCAGTCCAATGTATAATATAGGCTTCATTTGAAATATGTTTTAAGCGTGATTCGTATAGTAAATTTACTCCTTTTTAACGGATTTAATGGGAAGAAAGTTACAATAACATAGTCCAGGTTATATTATTTTATGATAAGTGTTTGCACAGTTATGTTTTTCATCTATGTTTGTGACATTTTCTTCTTACATATAGTGACAAAAACTAAGCCAATTCAGCCTTCGGCAGCCGGATGGGGTATTTAATTTTGACACGACAAATTGAATCAGAAAAAGCTTGAAACTAACGATATATAAATAAGGTATAATTTTTATGAGTAAAGAGATTACAGCCCGTTCGGAAGACTATTCAAAATGGTATAATGACCTGGTATTGAAAGGCGGCCTGGCAGATTATTCCGCAGTAAAAGGATGTATGGTGATAAAACCATACGGATTTGCATTGTGGGAAGCCATGCGCGATGTACTGGATCGCAAATTCAAAGAAACCGGCCACCAGAATGCGTACTTCCCGCTGTTCATCCCTAAAAGCTTTCTGAGCAAAGAAGCTGCCCACATTGAAGGATTCGCCAAAGAATGCGCAGTAGTAACCCACTACCGCCTGAAAAATGATCCCGATGGCGGCGGCGTGATCGTTGACCCGGAAGCTAAATTAGCTGAGGAACTCATCGTTCGCCCTACTTCCGAAACAATTATCTGGAATACATATAAAGACTGGATACAGTCATACCGCGACTTACCGCTCCTGATTAATCAGTGGGCAAACGTAGTGCGTTGGGAAATGCGTACCCGCCTGTTCCTCCGCACCACCGAATTCCTCTGGCAGGAAGGACATACCGCACACGCTACTGCTGCTGAAGCCATCGCAGAAACAGAACAGATGCTGAACATCTATGCTGACTTCGCCGAAAACTTCATGGCTGTTCCCGTGGTACGTGGCATCAAATCCGCCAGCGAAAGATTCGCCGGCGCAGTAGAAACCTATTGTGTGGAAGCGATGATGCAGGATGGTAAAGCCTTACAGGCAGGAACCTCCCACTTCCTCGGTCAAAACTTCGCGAAGGCATTTGATGTACAATTCTCCAATAAGGAAAATAAACTGGACTATGTATGGGCTACCTCATGGGGCGTATCTACCCGCCTTATCGGTGCACTGATCATGGTTCACAGCGATGACGAAGGACTGGTAATGCCACCTAAAATTGCACCTATACAGGTCGTGATCGTGCCTATCTATAAAGGCCCCGATCAGAAAGCTGGTCTCGATGAAAAAGTAAACGTCATCGTAAAAGAACTGAGAAGCGCCGGTATCAGCGTGAAATACGATGATTCCGACAACAACCGCCCAGGCTGGAAATTTGCAGAATACGAAATGAAAGGCGTACCTGTTCGTATAGCCATTGGCGCGAGGGATCTCGAAAATAACGTGGCAGAAGTTACCCGCCGCGATACCAAAGAAAAAATGAGCCTGTCACTGGATGGTTTACCCACCCGCATTCAGGAACTGCTTGAAGAAATACAGCTCAACCTCTTTAACAAGGCGAAAGCTTACCGCGACAGTCACATTACCCGTGTAGACACTTTTGAAGAATTTGAAAAAGTGCTGGATGAAAAAGGCGGCTTTATTGCTGCTCACTGGGATGGTACTGCCGAAACAGAAGAAAAAATAAAAGACCGTACAAAAGCTACTATACGCTGCATCCCGCTCGACAATCCGCAGGAAGCCGGTGCTTGTATTCTGACAGGTAAGCCGTCTAAAGAAAGGGTGTTGTTCGCAAGAGCATACTAGAAAAGAATTACGAATTACGAATTACGAATTACGGATTTGTGGGTAGATAATAGCAGATGATCTTCGGGTATATACCCACAAATCCGTAATTCGTAATTTGTAATTCGTAATTCTTTCTATCATATTTACTAAATTTATCCGATGCCCTTGAACCGTTACATAATGTTATGGGGGTTGGTCTTCTTTTGCACTGTTACAACAACCCTGGCCCAGGGGCTGATGATCCGTAACTACAATGTGAAGGACGGACTTGCCAACGCCACTGTTTATGCTGCTGTGCAGGATAAAGACGGTTTCATATGGTTTGCTACTCCTACCGGTGTCAGTAAATTTGATGGAAAACGATTTCGCAACTACGCCAAAAAAGATGGTCTCACCGACAATGACGTCGTAAAACTGGCCGCCGACTCCCAGGGCAGGGTATGGTTTTTTACCCTCAACGGAAAACCTTCTTTCTACGATAAATCAATTATACATAACGAAGAAAACGATACCTCCCTCATCTTCAACAGTCGTAGCCACTATATGCAATACGCTTTTGAAGGTAAAAAGGGAGTGGTATGGTTCCTCAATACCAACAACCGCATCGTTCAGTACAACGGCAAAGAAACCATTTACGACAGGCTAGGTAAGGCCGGTGTAGATCTGTTTTTTATGATGCGCAATCAAAGCATCTTTCATCCGCTGCAAGCCTCTTTTCACCTCGACAACCTGAAAGATCCTGGTAATCCTGGTCAGAAAATAGATCCCGTATGTCCGTATCCGTTAGATGACCCTGCACTACGAAGTCTTGTTAACGACAGTGCCATTGTTATTGTACGCAATACCATTTACTCCTTTACCAGCAGAGCTGCCATCTGCTTCTTTAATGGTGCGGAATGGGGCATTCATGACGATATCAGTCATATGTGTATTGACAATGACAACCTGTGGGTTGGTACCCAGCGTGCATTGTATTTCCTCAAAGGATTTTTTAAGGGAGAAAGAAGAGTGATCAAATTGCTGGACAACCACTTCATTACTTCCCTGCTGAAAGACAGAGACGGTAATATCTGGATTACCACTTTTGGCGATGGCGTATATAATATCCCCTACAAAAATTTTTATTTCAGCTATCTCGATAATACCAATGGGCTGTACTCACATTCTATTTTCAGTATCAGCAAGGATAAGAAGAATGACCTGTTACTGATCGGACAAAATGCTGGCATCCTCAATATGATGGATAGCGATAACCGCATCAGTACACAGTTTACCCTCGATACTACTTCCGGCCGTAACAGTGTACTGGCTATTTTACCACATAAAGACGATCATGCGCTGATAGGCACAGACAATGGACTGTATGATTTTAATACGCTCACGCATAAATCATCTCTCCTGAAAGCAGTAAAAATGCTGAAGAATGTGGATATGTCGCCTGCCGGCAAAATCAGGCTGGCGGCCAAAAATCAGGTGATTGCGCTGGATGATTATACCATCGGTGACCTGGACATGCTGGCAACCTCCATCGCCTGCATCAATGATTCTGCCTACTATGTGGGTACCAACGCCGGCCTGTATTTCTGTACAGACGGGAAACGGCAACTATTACCAGCCGGGGCAGAAACCTTGCGCAAAGTAAGCATCAAAGACCTGAAATGGATAGATGGGGCCCTGTGGATTGGTACCAGCGATCAGGGCATTTATGTAATGCAGCATGATGCCATTGTAAAACACCTGTCGTCCGCCAATAACCTGGCCAGCGATATTTGTCAGCAGCTCTACTATGATGGCATTGGCCGCCTGTATGTGGCTACCAACCGCGGTGTATCGGTGATTGATGTGAAAACACAGTCCATCACCCGTAACATCACTTCCAACGACGGACTCATGTCCGACGATATCCGTGGCGTATATTCAGACAATGACATCCTGTATATCGCTACTTCCAATGGGCTGTGCTATTTCAATGCAGATCATATTCCGGTAGACACTATTCCACCGGTCATCTACCTGAATAATATCCGCTACGGCGACAGTACTTTTCTGCCAGCCAATAGTTTTGTGCACCTGTATAAAAGAAAGGCTTCTTTTGAGGCGGAATTTGGAACCATCGTTTTTGATTTGCCGGAAATGGTTGAGTACCAGTATAATTTTTCGGGAGATACCACTAACGGCTGGGTTACCACCATGTCGAACATCATACCATTCCCTGATTTACAACCAGGTAGTTATAAACTGCTGGTAAGAGCCCGCAAATATAAGAGCGACTGGTCCAGAGCCCTGAGCATGGAGGTCGATATCCTGCCCAGATGGTATCAGCAGTGGTGGGCAAGGGGCATCCTGCTGCTGGCGGCATTACTGGTGATACTGGTAGGCCTGCGTTACATTATCAGGCGTATTAAGCAGGCAGAGAAGCGAAAAACGGAATATAACCGGCGCATCGCGGAACTGGAAGCCAAAGCGCTCACCAACCAGATGAATCCGCATTTTATTTTCAATTCGCTGAACTCGGTACAGCACCTCATCCTGGAAAAAGAGGAGAAACAAGCCCTCAACTTCCTGGCGGACTTTGCTACCCTGATGCGGCAAATGCTCAACAATTCCCGGAAATCATATATTTCACTGGAAGAAGAAATCGCCTTTCTGACACGATACCTGGAGTTGGAAAAGATCCGGTTTGCACATTCCTTTACCTATCATTTCATCCTGGAGGATGCGCTGAAAGAGTATACCATCTACATTCCGCCCATGATTATTCAGCCGATCGTAGAAAACGCCATTAAACACGGGCTGGCCCCCAAGAATATCAGCGGTTATTTAGAAATAAGATTGGAAATGGTGGATGATCTCTTATATTGCTCTGTAGATGATGATGGAATAGGCTGGGATAAGTCAAATAGCATTAAAAGTTCAAGGCTCATTAAACACGAGTCTACTGCACTTAGCGTGATTAAAGAGCGCTTGCAGATTATAAAATCTTTTAATGGAAGTGTTGGAAAGTTAGAAATTATTGATAAATTTAAATCTGGTTTCGGCAATAAGGAAGGTACCTTAGTTGAAATACTGATTCCCATTGTTAAGATGTTATGAGTAATATAAAAGCTGCCATTGTAGACGATGAAGTCCGCAACATTCATATTTTACGCAACATACTGGAGAACTACTGCAAAGATGTAACGGTTGTCGGTGAAGCGCAAAATATCAATGAGGCGGCAGAAATGATTAAGAATAACCCCATTGATGTTCTGTTTCTTGATATTGAGATGCCACCACACAATGGGTTTCAGCTATTGGAAATGTTTCCGGTGCTGAATTTCGAAGTCATTTTTATCACCGCGTTTCAGGAGTATGCACTGCAGGCCATTAAATTTGCCGCGCTGGACTACCTGTTGAAACCAATCAAGGTGAGTGAGGTAGAAGACGCCCTTGAAAAGGTAAAAAAGAGCAAGAAGGGCCGGCTCAACGAATTGGCATCTATCCTGAAAGATTATGTCAAAAACAACGATAATGCCTTCTCAAAGATCG
This sequence comes from Chitinophaga sp. 01L420, assembly GCF_056399985.1. NCBI lineage: Bacteria > Pseudomonadati > Bacteroidota > Chitinophagia > Chitinophagales > Chitinophagaceae > Chitinophaga > Chitinophaga sp. 01L420. The sequence goes on along the minus strand of NZ_JBFTSK010000030.1, from coordinate 12,566 downwards.
TTATACCAGTCAATGACGGGTATAATGTGATCGATCTGAAGGATATTATCTATTGTGAAGCATTTGATAGCTATACCAAAATTCAGCTGATCAGCAACGTTTCTCATCTCATTTCAAAATCACTGAAAGAGTATGAGGAAATGCTCTCGGATAAAGGATTCTATCGGGTACATAAATCTTTCCTCATTAATATTCATCACATTGTAAAGATTATCAAAGGCTTGGGAACAGCCGTGGTGATGAGTGATCAGAAGAATATTCCTATCTCTTCCCGCAAAAAAGATGAATTCTTCACCCAGCTGAAAGGGGTGATCAATCTGTAAGACAATACGTTCGCAACATATTTAACGCAGGTCAGGCTTCTCTTGGAGTGTCTGGCCTGTGCTTTTTTATGGGCATACAAGCCATAAAACCAGCCCGGCATGAGGCAAAATGAAGGCCCCACCGTGGAATAACCACCATTTCTGCCACCATGTCTCTGCACTTAACATGCATTTTTAAGCTTTCGCTAACCCATTCCCGGCTTTCACGGATTAATGGGAAGGAGTATCATATACTTATATTATTTTCATAATAGGTTTTCATAGATAGCTGACTGCATGATACGCCTTTCCAGGCAACGCATGTATGACTTAATGGAAAAGTCCCGCCCCGGGCTTACCTGGGAACGGGACTTTTTTTTGAAGACCTATAAAACGATCTTAGCTGGCAGCAGCTCAGAGATTCTCGCTTCCAGTGCCAGTGGTAATATTGTAATAATAGACACTGCTACCTTTTTCAGGATAGAAGCCTATCAGTTTGAGGGTCTTTTGTTTTTCCACCGCGCTGCTCAGTGCATCTACAGAGGTTACCGGCGTATTACCAGCTTTCAGGATCACAAAGCCCGGCGCCATAGAGGTTTGTTTTTTCAGGATACCGTTACCAATATCATTCACTACTATGCCTCCGTTAATGCCCAGTCTGGCTGCTTCATCCCTGTCCAGTTCAGATAAATCTGCGCCCAGACGGTCCAGTGTAGTCACCTTTACCAGGTCGGTATTGCCTTTCAGGTTTTTCAGGATCACATTTTCTGCGGTTACCTCTTTATTGTCGCGCAGATAGGTTAATGAAATCTTATCACCTGGTTTGTAACGGGCTACCTGCTCGCTGAGCTGGGAAGTGGTCGGGATTTTCACGCCATTAACAGCGGTGATCACATCACCGGCACGCAGTCCGGCTATAGAGGCAGAGCTGTTAGGCAATACTTCTGTTACCTGCACCCCRTTTACATCTCTTTTGATACCTGYATCCTTCAGCTGCTCATCGCTCATATTGCCAATGAGAGAAGACGGAGCGTATTTAACGCCGAGGTAAGCTCTTTGCACATTGCCGTATTTCAGGATATCGTTTACGACCTTTTTGATCAGGTTCACCGGAATTGCGTAAGAGTAACCCGCATAGGAGCCTGTAGGAGACGCAATAGCGGAGTTGATACCCACCAGTTCACCGGCAGTATTCACCAGCGCACCGCCACTATTACCCTGGTTTACAGCGGCATCGGTTTGGATGAATGATTCGATCGCACTGTTTATTTTGCCACCACTTCTGTTTATACCAATAGAACGGGATTTCGCACTCACAATACCTGCGGTGACCGTCGCATCCAGGTTCAGTGGATAACCTACTGCCAGCACCCATTGACCTATTTCCACGTTATCGGAGTTACCGTAAATGAGGTAAGGAAGGCCGGATGCTTCTATTTTAATGACTGCCAGATCGGTACTGGGATCCGTACCTACCAGTTTTGCTTTGAAAGTTTTGTTGGAGTTACTGAGGGAGACACTGATTTCATCCGCATCGGCAATAACGTGGTTGTTGGTCACAATAAACCCATCAGCAGAAATCAGTACGCCCGAACCGGAAGCCATCTGGCCGGGAACATAATACCTGCGGCCATCACCGCTGCCATTGAATTCATCTCCGAAAAATTCATCTCCGAAAAGGTCCTGCAGGATACTGCGTTTTCTTTGCAGGTTATTGCCATTCGTGACCTGACGGGGGTTAATCTTTGTTTTGATGTGTACTACACCCGGAACGACTGCTTTCGCTGCGGTGGTGAAGTCTGATGGGGGAGTAGCGTTTGCATTGCCTTCTGTGCCTGGCATGTAGCGTGCATAGTTTACGGGAACTTCAGTGCCATTCTGGAAAACCATTGGCTGCCGTGGCTGGATATATTTGCCATACACAAATATGGAGGCAGCGGCAGTTACAGCACTGATAACAACAGTTGTAACGATTTGCTTGAATTTCATATTATAGTGTGTTTGCGTGATAATTAATAAGATAATAACGCCGGGATATGATCAATTTACATGCCCTTACTACAAATTTAATTCGCGGGGAGAATGAAACGCAACAGGGCTGATTTACTTTAACACATTTTTATCGTAATCGTTAAACGCGGCTTAATATCCCACTGACAAGCCTGTCAGCTTGTATGTCAATATAACAAGTAAATGCGACAATTTGTTAGTGCATAAAGCAAAAAGCTATTGACGTGAGTAACATCCGCTGAAATCCTCCATGTCAATATCTTTTTGCTTTATGTCAGCTGCTTTAAGCTATAATTCCAGGAGGAACCGCATGGTATCTATTCCGTCTGCATAGTCGCTAAGGGAAGGCTGTTGTGCGTAACCGAAGGGGGTAAAGGATTGACCTACCAGGCATTGCACTGCTTCTTCACCGGAAAGCTCCTGTTGCAGTTGGGCCATATCTATATAATTACTGTAGTGTAATACGCTGATAGGGGAAAACAGGGAGGTGTTTTCCTGTAGCAGTATACTACCGTTGGTCATATATGGGTTGGCGTTGAGCAGCAACAGGGCGAGGTTATAGTCGTAGTTGTTCTTGTATTTATGATGATCTGCCAGGTAGTTGTATTTCTCCAGTGCTTTGAGGAGAGGTACAAAATCGTAGTTTGCCGGTACATATACTTTGGTAACGTTCCTGCAGCCTAATCCGAAGTACAGCATAATATCGTCTGCCAGTGCAGATAGCTCGGCCAGTGTTTCCTTTCCGGTGAGTATAGCGGCAGAAGTGCGGTTGCGACGGATAATGTGCGGATATTTGGCAAAGTAGTAATGAAAATACCGGGCAGAGTTGTTGCTGCCGGTGGCAATATAGGCATCACAATGCTTCAGCATATCCTGTATTTCGGTTTGGCGGGCCTGCTCAGGATACCATTCACCGATCTTTTCCAGGATATGTTTCATCAGGATCTCATCTTTACCGGAAAGTTTCATTTTTACCTGATGGCCACTCACAAACCCGCAAAGCCAGTCGTGGAAGCCTACCAGTGGTATATTGCCGGCAGACACGATGCCTACTGTTTTGGGCGTTCGTGTTTCCCCGGCTTTGGGATAATTGGCTAACCACTGCTGAAGAGGGGCAGGAGAGAGGAAATATTGGGAGATATTATCCAGTGCGTTGTCGATAAAAGAGGGAATAAACCATCCATTTGCAATATAAGCACGCTCTTTTACTGCTTCCAATTCCGGACTTTTATCCGCCAGATACTGCCCCAGGCGCACCAATGCGGCTTCTTTTTCTGCTATGTTCATGAAACTGTATAAATAATTGACTTAATTAAACCGGGAAAATTTTATTTTTGTCACACAAAATTAATGGCTTACTACTTAACCAAAAAGTTTACACTATGGCAATTAAGATAACAGACGAATGTATAAACTGTGGCGCCTGCGAACCAGAATGCCCCAACAATGCGATATATGAAGGCGGTGTAGAGTGGGCCCTGGCCGATGGTACCACTGTAAAAGGCTCCTATACATTGATGGACGGTAGTGTAATGGATGCTGACCAGCGCAATGCACCTGTCAGCGTAGATACCTACTATATTGTTCCCAACAAATGTACAGAATGCCAGGGATTTCATGAAGAACCGCAATGTGCTGCTGTTTGCCCGGTAGATTGTTGCGTTCCGGACGAAATGTACCAGGAAACAGTAGATGAACTGATGGGTAAGAAAGCAAAACTGCACGTTTAAAATATTCTTAAGGAAGCTTAAAAAACCGTTCCCGCCTTGGCGGAGACGGTTTTTTTTATGTAATTTGAACGCCAGCAACCGGAAGGACTGCGGCTCTTGTCAATTAACAAATAACCTTTAACTTTACCCGCTTATTGTAAAATATCTTATGAAGAAGAACATAGCTTTAGTAGCCGGTGGATATTCCGGGGAATATGTGATATCTGTGCAGAGTGCCGTAACAATTGAAAATAATCTGGATAGCAGTAGATATAATGTTTTCAAGATTATCATCACCAAAGAGAGCTGGAGCCATACCGGTGCAGACGGGCAAGTGACGGAAGTGGATAAAAATGATTTTACCTTAACCATCCATGGAAATAAAATCACTTTTGACGCCGTATTTATTGGTATCCACGGTACTCCTGGTGAAGATGGCCGTTTACAGGGATATTTTGAAATGCTCGGTATTCCTTTCACCAGCTGTGGCATGGTAACTTCTGCATTGACTTTCAATAAAAGTTATTGTAACAAGGTGGTAGCTGCCCTGCAGATAGTGAATGTATCCAAATCAGTGCATATTTTCCGCAATCAGCCATATAATACAGCAGAAATACTGCAGCAACTGCGTTTACCCGTATTCGTGAAACCAGCAGAAGGCGGCAGTAGTATCGGGATGTCAAAGGTAAAGACCGCAGAAGAGCTGCAGCCGGCCATAGACAAGGCTTTTAACGAAGATACCCAGATACTGATAGAAGAATTTATAAAAGGCAGGGAACTGACCATGGGACTGTTCCGTTCCAATGGCGCCATTACCACGTTGCCCATCACGGAAGTGGTGAGTAGCAAGGAGTTCTTCGATTATGAAGCGAAATATACCCCAGGTGTATCCAATGAAATAACTCCGGCGCCCATCACCACCGATGTTGCCAGGCAGGTACAGGAAGCATCTGTTGCATTATATAATAAGTTGAACTGTAAAGGAATCGTGCGTGCCGACTTTATATATGAAGAAGAGAGCGGAAAATTATATTTCCTGGAGATAAATACAATGCCCGGACAATCTGAAAACAGCCTGGTACCACAGCAGGTGAGGGCTGCAGGTAAAACCCTGCAGGAATTTTATGGCCTGCTTTTGGAAGAGAGCATGAAATAAGGATTATCACACTTAATATAATTATCGTGTTCGACTTTATTACCAAACGTTCATTTGGATTTAATCTGTTAGTTGTTATCGCTTTGTTTTTTGCGCTGGCCCTGCTTTTCTTTTCGATGCTGGGCTTTATCACCAAACACGGACAACAGCTGACCGTACCGGATGTACACGGAAAAAATGTAAAGGAAGCTATTGCCCTGCTGGAAAAAGCCGGTTTTGAAGCAGATGTAAGGGATTCCATTTATGTGGATTCCATCCCGGCCCTGGCCGTATATGCGCAAACCCCCGATAAAGGTGCACAGGTGAAAGTGGGCAGAACGATTTACCTCACTGTCAATAAAATGGTGGCGCCTATGGTGAAGATGCCGGATCTGGAAGGATTGACTTTCCGTAGCGCTGAAATGATGCTGAAAAGCATGCGTCTCAATGTAGGAGATACGATTTACAGACCCGATATTGCCACTAATGCCGTATTACAACAGCTATTAAACGGTAAAAAGATAAAAGCAGGTACCCTGGTAGCAGAAGGTAGTAATATTACCCTGATACTTGGCAGTGGTACCGGTAATGTAGAGAATCCGGTGCCTAGCTTCATAGGACTGACTTATGCAGAAGCCCGTGAAATACTGAGCGCCAGCAGCCTCAGTGCAGGTACGGTCATCATTGACCCGAGTGTAAAAGACACCGCAAACGCTTATATTATTAAGCAGGTGCCCACCCGCAGGAATGAGATTGGCGACTTTAATATGGTGAGAGCAGGAGAAAGCGTAGACTTCTGGCTATCTGCTACCAAACCGGTAACAGACAGCACGGCTGCCGCTCCCAAGCCTGTTGAACAGGAATAACTGAAAATGATGTAATTTGATTTTAAATTCTTTATAACTATGCAAAACATTACGGCGGAAGAGCTGAAACAGCGTATAGACAACGGCGAAGAGCTTTATATATTAGATGTGAGAGAGCCGCATGAGCGTGCAGAATTCAACATTGGCGGTACACATATTCCATTGGGCTTTGTACAGCAGATGCAGGTAGATGAAATTGAAGAGTGGAAAGAAAAGGAAATTATTGTTTATTGCCGCAGTGGTAACCGCAGTGGTCAGGCTTGTATGTTGCTGGACTCTATGGGCTTCAGCAATACCAAAAACCTGGTAGGTGGTATGCTGAAATGGACAGAACTGTATAAATAAGCGCAAAGCGTAAGGCACAAAGGATAAAGCTATTGAAGCGAATGATCACAGCGGATAGTACGTTGTTGTGATCATTCGCTTCAATAGCTTTATCCTTTATGCTTTATGCCTTCTGCTCTATAATAGCGGTCGCTTCTATTTCCACCAGGTAGCGTGGATCTATCAGTTTACTTACTTCTACCATGGTGGTGGCGGGTTTAATGCTTTTGAAGAATTCTCCATGTGCCCGGCCATATTCCTCCCATCTTGATATATCCGTTACAAACATACGGGTGCGTACCACATCATGCAGGGTAGCGCCGGCATTGATGAGTGCAGATTCTATTTTGGCCAGCGCAAACCTGGTTTGTTCGTAAGCATCGCCTTCTGCTACCACTTTGTCGTTGTCTGTTGCCACGGTGCCGGATACTTCAATGATATTGCCCACTCTCACTGCCCGGGAATAGCCTACTTTACTTTCCCACATGGCCCCGGAGGAATAATTGGTGCGTTTCATACGTATTTTTTAAAGAGATGAGGAGATGTACAAATCTACAACAATTGCTTTAGTGCGTGGTGGTGCTGTCATTTGGCGGTGCCGCCGTTCTGAACTTCACCAGTTTACCCAGCAAATCAAACCAAAAAGGTGCGCCGAGTGATATGGCGAGGGCTGTAATACACCAGCCGGCAAAGATGAGTCCACCGTTTTGCTGGAAAGGATGGGTATAACCACAACGCATTATTTTATGTCCGCTGCTGCTGTCAGTGACACATGCCCTGCTGATGCCCAGCACATTCCTGGCATCGCCGGCATCGTTGCGCAGCATAGCGTATACACCTATCAGCGAGGTATCGTTCACGAATACACGAAGTGAAGTATCTGTGCGATAAAAGGCACTGTCTTTATGTAATACATTTTTGCGTATAAGCGTATCCGTTATAGCTGTATAGGCAGGCGCACGGCTGGTGGCCAGTTGCACCATCTCTGTTCTTACATTTTTGTCTTTCATCAGAATACGCGCAATGGCAATGGAATCTACATTGAATAAAGCCGCAATGCCGATGCCTATACATAAAAGCCAGGTTTGGGTTTGTTTGCGGTACCAGCCACTGGCGCGGGTCATGGTTTCATTGAACCAGCTTTCCATGTTGATGCGGAATGCTTTGACATCGTGCCGGGCATCTTCAAACAGCTGCAGCAGGTGTTCCTGTACTGTAGGGGCCAGGTGCAGGTAGTTGTGGGTCAGCGCAGCTTTGATGGCTTGTGCATCGGTGAGTTTGGGAGCCTGTTCTGTCAGCAGGTCACCGGGCAATGTTTGTTTTGCAGCTGCCTGTTCTTTGGGCAATGTCTGCCGGGTTCTTGAACTGTTCCGTAACAGGTGCACCATTGTTTGTGAAAAAATCTGCGGACTGATGTACGCCGGCCTTGCAGCAGCGCTGTTCTCCCCCAGGTTACGGATGGAAGGGGAGGTATAGAATTTTTCAAGAAAAGGGCTTCTACGGAAAGGCTCAAAAAAATAGACAACACTCCAGCCCAGCTCATAGAACCAGTTAAAGAAGGTAAACTTTCCGAACCAGCCGAGGTCTTCACTGTGGTCATCATCTTCCAGCATCCGGCGCAAACCTTTGGTTAGCAAACGTGCCCGGGAATTAAAAATTCTGGCCACCAGTTCCTGTACTACAGAGGCCAGCAAACTATACAGCAGGTAAATAAAAATAAGGCCAAGGGCCACATCTATGGCCAGGTTACTAAACATAAGGATAGGTATTAAGTTGACATATATACATAAAAATATGTTATTATTACCAAGTTAGGGAGTCACTACGCAATGTATTTGTGAACTCACCGTTATGTTTTATTATATCTGCAGATCGCTGCAGAAAAGAGAAAAACATTTAATACATTATATATTTGCGCATATTTTGATCATATGAAATTGAAACATTTATCCCTGTGTTTCGCGATGGTAGCCGCTTGCAGCGCCTCGGCACAGATAAAGTACAGGGACACAGAGAAGAAGCCAACTTTAATAGCTTACGACAGCAGCATTGCTTTTCTATTTACGCTACGCGACGAGGAACGTAAACTCCTGCTTTTCCAGGTGCCTGCGGAAAACCTGGCTAATACGCCGGTTATTATTAATGGCAACTATGAATGGCTGAAGCGGCAGTATGTAGGTAAACAATTACATCTCCGGAAAGACAATCGTAAAACAGAAAATGTATTGGATGATAACAAAGAAATTACCCTGCATAAAGCAGACGTTTTTTCCTGTACAGATATTGCAGTTATTTTTGCCGGTAAACAAAAGTACGGGCAACCTTTCCTGATTGTAAAAAATAGCGAGAACGTAGAATTGGCTATTGGCGTGGGAAGTAAGAATGAATACGAACACGGACCATTGGTCGATGAGTTTGAGTTGCAATAGAGCGTAAGGCGGAAAGCAAAAAGCTATTGAAGCAAATGAAGAGAGCAGGTAATTGTCGCTGAGATCATTCGCTTCAATAGCTTTTTGCTTTTAGCTTTCTGCCTTCTGCTCTTCAAAGAAGCAGCAGCTACCTCCCACCCAGGTATCTTTGCTGTTAAATCCTACACCGATCATCTTTCCTTTACTGATCCGGGCAAGATTGTGTACCAGCATGGGGCGCGCAGCGCCATCCAGCCAGATATAAATCATTCTTATTTCGCAGATAGCGGGGCCGGTAGGGGTTTCTATGGCAGGCGCATATTTTACCTTATGCTGCAGGATCCAGTTTTCGGGATCTTTGATATTATCAATATCTGCAGCCGTAACRTCTATCAGTACACCCTGTCCTGCAAAGGAGAAGAGCGGCTTTAACACATAATTTTCCAGGTCGGCAGGTACAACCGGCAATTCATGCAGGAACCAGCTTTTAGGTACATATTCACTGTGAATAAAAGGCATCATGTATTTGCTGATACGGTAAAACCAGTTGGGATGTGTGATCCACTCCACATCAAGATCCTGGAACAGGTTTACATGTTCACCAAGCGTATCCGACTGCCGTTGCAAATCATCGAAAATGATGCGGTTATAAATGCGTTGAATGGGCGTTTTAACGCCATCTTTCAGGTAAAATAATTTTTTACCTTCCTGTATCAATGCGGTTAAACAAACGGTACTAATACCGAGATTTTTTTCCGTACTGTAAAAATCAATCCGGGTTTTCTGCTCATCAGGCTTCACTTCCAGCAGTACAACTTCTTCCGGCGCATAAGGACCGATAATCATTTCGCGCAACAACTGATAGTAGGAATCTTCATCCAGTCCGTTGAAAAAGTTGCTGAAAGAAGCGGGTATATGAAAATGCGTTTTAAACCGGCGGGCCATTACTTCCTGGAAAGCCAGCATGGTGGGAAAGCCCTGTAATTCAATGAGCTGAGGGATCAGGGAGTCATCTTCTGCTTTGCAAACGGCAAAATCAATGACAATAAAATGCGGATGCTCATTTTCATGCGGTACTTTCAGCGCCGGTGGAATAGCGTCCTGGGTAATGGTTTTGAAGTCGGGGCGTAATAATACATTCACTATTTCTTCACAGGCCTGCACCAGTTTGTTGCCAAGTGCAGCCGGCACAAAAACGGGCGTTTCGGCAATGCGGAAAGCCGGTGCCACGCCGGTATCTGCGGCAATACCATCTAAAAAAGCCTGGTATCGGGCAGGCGTGAATTGCTGATTATAAGATGTTCTGATAGCAGGGATCATGGTGTCTTTTAATTAAAAGAACGAGTGCTCATTATCTGTATGTGCGGCTACCTGTACCAGGCGTTCAATAGCGGCCAGTCGCTCGGACAGTCCGCCATAAATGGCATAATCCAGGAAAGCGGTAATGAACCGATCGTGTGTGAGCATAATCTTATCCGGATCAGTGAGCTGGCTGATCATGCTGTTATATTTTTCTATGCCGTGGTTATTCACCACCTGTTTTTTCTTTTCTTCCTGTTGCAGGTACATATGCATCCCGGCAGCATCAGCTTCGGGGTGGAACTGGGTACCAATGAAATGTTCATTAAACCGGATGGCCATGGTGGCACGTTCCAGCGGTACATGTGGTCTTTCTTTTTCCAAAGCCAGTACATGTCCCCCCATTGCCTGCAGGTTTTCGTAATCCAGTTCTATCACCTGCCAGTCGCGGCTATCCACTATATAAAAAGGATCGGGGAGGGCACTGAATACTTTCTCCTGCATGCCTGCGGCGGTTTTATGTACAGGAAAAACACCGAAAGCAGGCGATTTACGTTTGCATACGTTGCCCAGTTTGTAATACCGGCACATGATCTGGTAAGAGTGGCAGATAAAGAATACCGGTTTTTTTACTTCCTGTATCCTGTTCCATTCGAGTAATTCATCGATGAGGGAAAAATAAGCTGTTTCCCAGGCGCTGCCTTCACTGTCTACCGGGCTGCCAGGGCCTCCGGTGGAGATATAAATATCATAGGAAGTATCAGGAACCTGTATCTGTTGCCGTACTTCAAATTCATCAAATTGCAGGTCCAGTGCGTGCATACTGGCATATTTCGCCAATATTTCGCGAATACAGCGCATCCCTTCGTTGGGAACACCCTCGTACATATCCAGCACAGCTACCTTCCAGCTCTTTTTTATTGGATGCATAATGGCAAAATTACGAAATTCGCGGATTAGCATCCCCGTAGGAACTGTTCATGTATAAAGTCTGTCACCGCCACGAGGTCATTGGTGTCTGCAAATACCTGTAGTTGCTTATCAGCGCCGGTACCTGTTTCCATGAGGCGGGTGGTGGCCTCAATCACTTCCCGGCTACCCAGTTCATCCACTACATCGTCAATAAAGTCCAGTAGTTCGAAGATGAGGGCGCGGGTATTTACTTCCATTTCTTTCCCAAAATCAATGAGATAGCCGTCAATACCATAGCGGGAGGCTCTCCATTTGTTTTCATTGATCAGGGCGCGGTTATAGATAATGAAATTGAGATTCTGCATGCGCAGCTTGTAAATTTTGGCGCATACTGCCTGAAAAAGACCCGCCAGCATAATGGTATCATCAATTGTCAGCGGCACATCACATACCCGGAATTCTACCGTATTAAAAAACGGATGTACCCTTAAATCCCACCATACTTTTTTGGCATTGTCAATACAATTTGTTTTTACCAACAGCTTGATATAATTATCATACTCTTCAATGCTGGCAAAATAATCAGGAATACCAGTGCGGGGAAATTTATCGAACACCTTGGTACGAAAGGATTTGAAGCCGGTATTACGGCCTTCCCAAAAAGGTGAATTGGTGCTGAGTGCAAAAATATGTGGCAGAAAATATCTAACGGAGTTGGCTATATGAATCGCCATTTCCCTGTTTTCCATGCCTACGTGTACGTGTAACCCGAAGATCAGGTTGGAACGGGCAGCATCCTGCATTTCGTTGACTATCTCAAAGTAGCGGGGATGGTCAGTGATGAGTTGTTTTTCCCATTTGCTGAAGGGATGTGTGCCGGAAGCACCTATATTGAATCCCAGGTCGCCGGCTATTTGTGCAATGGTACGGCGGAGTAATGCTACATCTGCTCTGGCTTCGTGTACATTGGCACAGATGCGGGTACCTACTTCTACTACCGCCTGGTGAAACTCGGCTTTTACCTGGTCGCTGATGACTTTATGCGCCTGCTCTACTATTTTTTGTTCATGTGACCTGAGTTCCCGGGTAACGGGATCTATTACCATGTACTCTTCTTCGATCCCCAGCGTAAACGCCTTAAACATATGGTGATTTTTAGCTTTTAGCAGTTAGCCATTAGCTTAGTACGTAGATAATATTTGTCTAGCTAACACCCTATGACTAACAGCCGGTTTAATACAACGAAGATAATCAAATGTTGGTCTCCGCTGCGTTTACTAACAGCTAATAGCTAAAGGCTAATAGCTAGCTTAGCGTGTAGATAATATTTGTTTAGCTAACCCCCTATGGCTAACAGCCGGTTTAATACAGCGAAGATAATCAAATGTTGTTCTCCGCTGCATTTACTAATAGCTAATAGCTAAAGGCTAATAGCTGGTTCAGTTTCACTTTTCTTTTTGTTGCTTTTTAGCAGTGCTTTTTTTAGCTGGTGCTTTCTTCTCCTTTTCAGGTGTGGATTTCTTTGTTTTCTCGTTGCCTGCTTTCTTTTTTTCGTTGGCAGCAGCAGGTTTCGCTTTTGCTTTGGCCGGACTGCGTTGCAC
>NZ_JBFTSK010000029.1:0-128077 GCF_056399985.1 Chitinophaga sp. 01L420 | reverse complement strand
GAATGATTCCCTAGCTCAGTTGGTAGAGCAATACACTTTTAATGTATGGGTCTTGGGTTCGAGTCCCAAGGGGATCACAAGGTTTTAGAAAACCCGCCACTACGGCGGGTTTTCTATTTTACACCATAATTTATTCTATAAAATTCGGAGGGGCTTTTGTGCGTTACTAAGCTTTTTAAAGAACGAACTATCTTTACTAAAATAAAACAAATTTCTAAGTCAATAGCCCAACTATTTATGAGGTGTTGCTACAGACCGATAAATTTTTACTCAACGACCACTCACAGTAATTCCTGTCGATAAGAGACCTTATCCACGATCAACCATTTTCCGTCTAACTTTATCAGGTTAAACCGATCAATGAACCGAAAGGTTGCAAAAGTCAATTGCACGTGGGCAGAGCCAGTGTCTCCATCCCAGGTATATGAAAGGAGTTCGGGTTGGCATTCCTGTAATGTTGCTTCGGCAACCAGGTCCAGATATTGCGGCAGTGTCCACTGAACTAACTTTCCCTCTATGATGGTCCTGATGTGCGCATCGGGGTGAAACGCGGACCGGAGCCTTTCGATGTCTTTTACCGGACGCCCCTGAAGATAATCATTAAGCGTAAGTAGTATGAGATGTTTTTCCTCTTCTGTGCCGACCTTGCTTGCTAGAGTTTCCATGATTTTTGCCACAAATTTATTTGTTTTTTTTTCAACCCCCCAAATGTATATTCGGTATTAAGTGATCTTGTTTACCTAGTTTTATTTGGGTTGATGTGTCAATACTGAATTTACATTTTTTGCGATGAAATCTGTTTAAAAAAACTGCTATTCTATAAGATAATTACAGAATAGCAGTTTTTGAGATCCGTTATAGATAGCACATTAGCAGCTACTTTTTCGAAAAAGCTCTCAAAGTAATGATGCGTTAATGATTCTCCTGATTTATTTTATTCCTGACCTGTATTTCAAGGCGTATGTTTGCATTATTGTTGCCTTTATAAAGCACGTTTCCTCTCCCGGATATACAAATAAGTCTTCAACCGTATACTCATAAAAGGTTGCATTGTTTTCCGAAGGATTATAGACAACAATAGGAATTATAAATGAGCGCCCTCCTTTGGTTTTTTTTCCGAAAATCGCCTCCCAGTTAATTCCTTTGTATATATCAGGATTTGTAAGTTGAGGTATAAGTTCTTTAGGGAAAAACTTTGATGCATCGATTCTGGTTATTGAGTCCGACTCTGACAAATTTATGCGGAGAGAGAAAACTGCCGATATTTTTTTATCCGCCAATGCCATCGGCCACCTTACATTTTTATCTAGTATCCGGACCAAATCTTTCTTAACTTTATTTCCATCATTGTCTTGCGCATACAACTCATGCGAGGCAGACAGGAAAAACAAACTCAATAAAACCGTCGAAAAAATTATACGCATAATAATGTTGTTTATTATTCAAAAATTTATTACCCAACTGCCAATATTACGGACAGCGCGTACCTTTATTATGGTTTTTATCAAATTGACTTGCTTTTAAAAGAATGTTATTGGCCTCAACGGGGTGTGTCTGCTTGTAATTAGTCCAAGCACTTGTCCCCTGTAATCCTCCCCAAGCCAGTGCTTCTGCATCGTAGTAGTTTAAAGTAGGAAAAATAGCCTGCAGAGCATCTATCATATTACTAATATAAGAAGTCGCCATGATTTGATGTTGGAATGCTTCTCCCCATACTAAAGGGTCATTAGTCGCAACCTTTTTCGCATCAAAAATTCCATGGATCATTTCATGAAGTGCAGCAGCAACTATCATTTCTCTTGAAGAATGTGACAGCTTATCAGTATTAAAAACAATATCAATATAATAGTCATTTTCCGGATGCGCTTTTGCATCAAATTGATCTCCATATTGTCCTTGCGTGAAAATAACTGTAAATTCCCCATTTCCTCCGAAAAGTTGATTGAAAATAGAAGTTATAATGTTATTCATATTATTTGTCAATATCGCATTTACAGACCACTGAAAACATGGATCAACTAGGATAGGGTCTACAAGTACAGTGTCAAGTTTATAATGACCGCCGCCACCACCACCTAAAGTACCATTGCCACCGCCACCACCTGCTCCTGGAGGATTATTATTGGGTAAGGTCGGTGGGGGAAGTGGATCAATAATATCCCCTGTGCAAAATACGTCCCAACTTGACCAGCCTGAATACCAATTCGTATTAGGGCAGGCGAAAATAGTCGGGATTCCGCAGGTTTTTGTCATATTAGGAGTTCCCTGCCCCCTTGTATAAACTACTGTTTGAACGCCATCACAGTATCCTACCCATGTACAAATACTATAATATAGACAAGTCTCGGTATGAGCTCCAGTGGGATTTTTATATCTTATCCCATTATTAAATTCGTTGTATACACCGCCTGATACACCTGGCCTGCTAAATAACAACCGTCCCGTAAATGGAAGGGGCTTATCAATTTCATTACCTTGATCTACCGAACTCGCGTAATAAAATTGAATCTTCTCATTTTTTTTGTAGGCAACAAGATATTTTTTCTCATTAATCTGAATGTTTTTGCTTACTCTCTTCATTCCTCCAACAACTTCAGGGCTAAAAGGGATATAATAAGCTTTTTTATCATTCTCTTGGCCGATCAAAATATGATCCCATTGAGGACGMCATATAATGAACAACGAGTCATTTAGAGGTGTGCTCATCAACTTGTACGAGTCATCTTGGTAATAAGCTGTTT
Organism: Chitinophaga sp. 01L420; assembly: GCF_056399985.1. Lineage (NCBI taxonomy): Bacteria > Pseudomonadati > Bacteroidota > Chitinophagia > Chitinophagales > Chitinophagaceae > Chitinophaga > Chitinophaga sp. 01L420. The sequence goes on along the minus strand of NZ_JBFTSK010000029.1, from coordinate 125,336 downwards.
TGATTGATTCGATGTCTAGCTGATCAACAACTTTTTCTTTATCAATGGGCTTCTTGTTACAGGAAAATAAAAATAACAGGGTGAAACATAAGAAAATGGGAATTAACATCTTTTTTAAAATACAGTACATAGGGGTTAAATTATAGATGAAAAAAAGGATTATCTATGTGTTTAAACAAGCTTTAATATTCACTTCTAGATTTTGGTTAATTATTGCTTGTCTAAAATAATATTTTTTGGGTAAACTTAGAGCAAAAGCTGTTAAATTAAAGCATTACTAATTTTTATTGTATTTTTAGGTAAAGGATTTGTGTTATGAAAAAGCTATTGCAGCGCTTGGCATCCTTTGCCACTTTTGATCTCCCTGTTAATGTAGGCTATAATCAGCTTCTACTAAGAACAATTCACAAAGAACAAATAGCAGCCAATCCCCATTGGAACATCGAAGACACACGGCGAAACCTAATCTCCCATTACTGGTATAGACATGTGCTTTATTACTTTATGGCATTATTCAGTGTTGCACTACTTATTATTTTACCCTTTAGTCCCAATTTTAATTTGCTTAGCTTAGCTGTACTTATCATGATGGGTCCGTGATTTTGGGGATAGTCTACTTTTGTTACTATTTCTCTTTCTTTTCATCATCCTTTCTTCTGCAGTTGGAATCATTGCAAACCACAAAATGGCGCAGATTGAGATGCAACAAACGAAGAGTGTTAAAGCCCAATCTAAAATTCCGGTATTAACCACTATTCTCTATGTACTTTTCAAGATGGCAGGTGCCAATAGAATTGCTTGCGATGTTTTTTTCGCTCAGATGATAAACAAATTAACTAGTATGGATACTTATAGTATTATTTTAATATCGTTAATCTTGCGATTTTTTGTGGGTAATTAGCATGTTAATATTTTTGATTCAATCAGAATATATTTAAAATATTCCGATTGAATTTATGAACATTTTAAGTGTTTTGGTAAGATTGGTTAAAAGCTTCAAATCAATTATGGAATGTTGTATTTTATTATGTTTCTAACTTAATAGAATTCTATCTCATCAAAACTAAAGCTCTTCGATTTTGAATGAAGGCATTTCATCATAAGTTCGTCCATTTAATATTCTTCCATTTTTCTTTTTATTAATTCCCCCCCATTGTTTAAAGAAAAAAGCTACTTCAGTCGCCTTGCACTGATCCATGATATCTAATACCCATTCAGATTCCATACTCCGTGCTTTGGGGCCGCTTTCGCCTCCTACAATAACCCAATCAATACCTGTTAAATTTAAGTTTGGTAAAGGTCCTATTAAAGGCTCACATGATAGGAACTTTGTTCTTGCATTAGTTTGTCTCAAATAATCCAATCTATTTGCTACCTTCTCATTCTCAATTGATACACCCATCCATATATTATGAGTCCATTTTAGTTTTTTGTCTATTTGAAGTAGTCTATCTGCCCTTTTTGTAAGCACTTGGAACGTATGTTGTGGGTTTTCATTCATGACCTTAAATATCTTTTGAATAAACTCAATTGGTACCTCTTTGTGGAAGAGGTCACTCATTGAATTTACGAATACGACTTTTTGCTTCTTCCATGTATATGGTATATTTAGTGCATCTTCATGCATTCTTACTTTAAAACCTGCTTCATATTTCTCAATGCCCATTGCTTCTAATCTTTTCGCCATAATCTCAGCATAGCAATGTTTACACCCGGCAGAAATTTTTGTGCACCCTGTAACAGGATTCCAAGTCATTTCCGTCCATTCAATACTTGATTGTGCCATATATTATAGTAGTTTATATTCAACAATATCTTTTTCATTGAAAACTTTTTGATAGCTTACACACGGGCTTTTACGGTTGTAAATAATCTTACCTTCCTTCTTTAATTCCTTTACAGCTTCGGATGCATGTTTTCCCAAGTGGCCTTCAGCATATGCAAATTGCAAAAGTTCTTTGTTCTTTGTTATCTCCTTATTTAAAATTTTCAATTTAACTGTGTCATTGAAAATTTCAATTTTCGTCCGTTTGACTTTCTCTGGCTCAAATGCAAAAAGCGACATCTGCGCTGATTGTTTCTCATATTTAGGCGCATCATTATATATGTCAAAGTTTGCTTCTCCGTTTAACTCATTCTTACTCCAAATAATTTCCAGAAATTTGTTTACAGCAAGTGGATGTTTGGCGCCAAAAATAATACCATATATATTCTGATTTTTTTGTATGGAAAAAGGGTAAAGTTTCAGATTTGAATTTTTGGGTAACCGCCCTCTTAATTGTTGAGTAAACGAGCTATGTACGAATTCGTATCCTTTTTCCTTCAATTGATTTGCATCAATAAGTATATGGCTTTTAATTTCATTGGTCTCTCCGAACCTCCATAGGTAAGAAGAAGATGCAAAATAAAGGAAATCTACTGTTGTTAATTTTTCAAGCTGTAAAAGATATTCATCGGAAAGAAATTTCAGTCCGTTCTGATCTATGTAAACCAAGCTAGGTTGTTTATTAATTAACGACAGTCTTTCCTTGAAAATTTCCGTGAAATCTTTATTAGTAATATATATATGTACATGTGCAGCTAATTCTGGATTTATGTCCAAATATTCCTTACAAGCTTTATCTAATTGCCCATATTTAATCTGCTGTTTTTTTTCTGGTTCGTATTCATTAAAGTAAAGATTTACTTTTACCTCATTCTTTTTTATACTTCCGATATGCTCTTTGACCTTATCTAGAATTCTTATTGGACTCCCAGGTACTCCTTTGATATCATACCCAGTTCCTGCGAAGAAGTCAAATATTGAAATTTCCTTAACATGAGCGTGAACGAAAGTTGGTATCCATGCTTGTGCATATTTTTCAAAAATTTCAAGCTTTAAAATTGTTGCTTCATCAAATGCTTTCGAGTGTAAATCTTGTGAGGGCATTAAGTAAATAGTTTGGTGTTTTTTGAGGGATTTATGATTGGGATAGTTTCCCTATATGTATAAAGATAAATTAATTATCTATTATTTATTTAATTGCAAATAAATTAAGTATATTTTATGTGAATGCCTTTGCCGTGATAAACGAAATACTTCATATATCAATTCAAATATATCTAAAGCTCATTTTTATTCAATTGGAGGAATTCCGGTTTCGTCAACATGGGCAATAACACTTTCGTCATCCAGATGTTGCTTTCTTACAGAATTTACTGGCCAATATTCCAAATTGGATGATGGAATAGAAAAGGAAAGTATTTCTTTTATTTGTTCATCACCCAAATTGGGTTTTACCCATTCTCTCGCAAGATCTATTGTTAGCATCATAGGCATGCGACCCGCATTGGAACCTCCGTTATGAATTTGTTTCATGACACTATTCGCCTCCGTAGTAACTAAAGTGAATGTAGGTATACGCTCTTGTTTATCTATGTCCCAACTATTTGAARGTGACCATAAGCCTGCGATAAAGAATACCTCTTCACCGGCCTCTCTAATAAAGTATGCTTGTTTATTTTTCATTCCCGGAATCTCCCGATATTCGTAGAACCCAGTTACTGGAATAAGGCAACGTTGATGCCTGATAGCTGTCCACATCGTTTTTGGTTCTAAAATCTTTTCGCTACGAGCATTAAGGAACATTTGACGTTGTTTCTTTACCTTTTCCAGGGTATTTAGCATTTTAGGAATTGGCCCCCATGTGAATGGGTGAAGTTCCAACCGATCATGCTCATATACCACGACTGGCCAAGTTGGAAATGACATACCAAGTTTGTGATAGGTAGATTGGAAGTTTAATTCTTGAGTTATTGCTATGTCGGGTAGAATATCAAAAATGCTTTCAATACTGGCTGCAAAGGAGATATCGTAACACATAAGGCTTTTCCTGAAATTACCGATTTTTTTCTATTTATAAGCGCTCTATCTCGCTCAGTAAAATCTTAATTTCTTCCGAACCATTTGAAATCCTTAACATTAGGTCGCCATAGTGTAAAAATAGATTAATGCCTATGTCTCCATCCTGGCGCTTCCATTTCGTATTTAATCTAATATAGTTTGCTACTTTAGTTTTCATTTGTGGAGGTGCTTTCCACTCTTTTGCGGCTATTTTATCAATATATACTCTATAACCCTCTGGCTGGCTAACGGCCTTATGAAGCTTTTGCAGCTCTTCCGCATGATGCACCTGGTATATGTATTTACGCTTGTCGAATCGTATGTATTGAAAATGCTGATTGGCTAACCCTATGTCTCTATAGGGTGTAATGAGCAATGCTTCTTTTATTTCATTATTGAAATGATCTTTTCCACGAGGGTAGCTTTGTCGGACAAATATTGTAAATCCCATATCAATCATCACTTTCAGCATCTGAGGAGAGAAAAGGGCTAATGGATTATGCATAATCTAAATTTTAATCGTAAGTATGTCTGAAAGCCTGGTTGTGTAGCATTGCGATAACTTTTCCTGCCGAAGCTTCCATATTCTGCCGTAACCCTGTATTGCGAATTTAACCATTTCTTTGCCATTCCAATGCTGATTAATTGCATCCATTGCCTTACTAAGGCGATCGTTTTGATGCCTGTTTACCTGATCAAAAATACCATATTGAATTTGATCGGAGGGAATAAGGTCCAGCATCATGATGCCAACCTTCTTGAAATTATATCCTTCGCGCCATATGCGGCCTAGACCAATGGTAGCGTAATGTAGTAATTCAAGAGTATTATTACTGGCGACTGGAAGAGAAATAGTGATTGATCGATAATATTGTTTGTCTTGTTGACGATGGACGTTGGTTTGTAAGAAAACCTGAAGAACTGAAGTACAGCTGTTCTGTTTCCGCAATTTTTGTGCTGCCATGGCAGTATAATTTGCCAGGGCTTCTGCTACATCTTGCTTTTGATTCAGCAATTGGCCAAATGAGCGGGCAATACAAATATTCCTTTTTGCAGGCGGTTCCTCTTCTAGTTCAATACAGGCGATTCCGTGAAGCTCATTCCACAAACGTTGACCAACAACAGACATTTCCTTCCGGACCCACTCTTCGGGAGCCTCTGAAAGATCTAATGCAGTATTAAATCCCTGCGACTGTAGGAGTTGAGTATACTGTTTTCCTACTCCCCATATGTCACTAACCTCAGTGAAACCTAATACTTCCCGTATTTTTTCCTTGGTATCAAGAATATGTACCCCCACTTCTTTTTTTGTTTTCTTTGCGAAACGATTTGCCATCTTCGCAAGGGTCTTTGACGGAGCTACACCAACCGATACCGGAATTCCTACATTTTGAAAAACAGTTTTCTTAATATTACAAGCGTATTCTTCCAGGTCAATATATTTCTGATCTCCCAGGTAAAGGAATGCCTCGTCAATGCTGTATATCTCAATTTGTTCGGCAAAAATATTTAGTGTTGCCATCACTCGTTCTGAAAGACTCCCATATAATGTATAATTACTTGAAAATACTGCAACGGCGTGACTACTTAGCATTTCTTCCATGAGGAAAGCCGGTGCGCCCATCTTAATTCCGATTGCTTTTGCCTCGTCAGATCTTGCGATGATACAACCATCATTATTTGAAAGGACAACAATTGGACGTGCATTTAGTGACGGCTGAAATAACCGCTCACAGGACGCATAAAAGTTATTACAGTCTACAATAGCTATCATCGCGCAGAAATTACAATGGCAGTTACCACTCCCCATACTTGGAAATTGGCGTCATCGGATATTACAATTGGTTTATAGAAGGGGCTTTCAGGGTGTAGCACCCAGTTCCGGCCTGCTTTTACGAGTCTTTTAACAGTGAAATCGCCATCTAATACGGCAACAATGATGTCCCCACTATTTGCGTGAATAGATCTGTCTACAACCAGCATGCTACCATCTGGCATATAAGCGCCTTCCATGCTGTTGCCTTTCACTTTGATGATGAAAGTGCTCGTGGGATTTGGTTGTAAAATTTTGGATAAATCGATTTCCTCTTCGCTGTAATCCTGGGCAGGACTGGGGAAGCCGGCAGGAATGGTAGTATTAAAAAATGGCATAGTTATGCTCACCTTATTCAACCTCATTGCTATCATACACTATTGTTTAAATGCTAAATATATTAGTAGTGTAATAAATAAAAAAGCCTTGGATGCCATTATGTGGCATGGATTCCAAGGCTTTCATAAATATTGTTGTACTTTCTAAGAACGAAATTACTAATATTTTTAGTAATTAAAAGAAGTGGCGATATTTTTTTTTGTTATTGTCTGTTAACAAACGCTATTTATTTATTAAATGTTGCAAAAGAGTAGATGCAAAACTATCTCATTTATGCTTAAAAATCAGTTAAGATAGCTTGCCATTGCTCTTGATAGCTTTCCTGTATGTAATAAAACATGACATAGAGTTCATATAGAAAGCATCGGAATCCACTAATTATGAGTTTCTCTTTTTTACCATCTTTGAACTCTACAACGAGTAAGTACGCCGTCAATCAGGTTGAACTTTTTAGTGAGCAGTGGGGCAAAAATATCCTTATATGGTAAAATCATGGAAGGTAAACTGGGAGTCACATTCTACCTTTTTTGAGTTCCTAATGGAGATCAGAAAAATCATTTATACCACTAATCAGATTGAAAATGTAAATCGGATAATCAGGAAATATACAAATACAAAATCCATAGTACCGAACGTCCAGGAAGCAGGAAAAGTGGTTTACCTTAGCCTTATGCAGATACAAAAAAATGGACCATGTCTCAGAGAGACTGGCCCATTATGCTTTTACAGTTTAGTAATATCTTTGGTGAGCAAAGATGTGATCTCAAAATCTAACTTTACACAGTTACTTTAACACTCCCAAATCAAATTTTGACACAGTTTAATTTACACTCTCTAGAACAACCGAGAATGTAATCTGAAAATTCACGGAGGGTATTGCTATTACTTCTCGTATACTTCTCCGGTACTTAGGACTCGTCTATCAATAACATTCCCACTATGCTTCTATTACTGTCCTACTACCCTCTTACTACTGTTACATTACTCTTTTACTACATTCTTACTATTCTATTACTACTCTTTCACCGCACTATGAGCCCTCCAGGTATTGCCTGACTTCTTCCTCGCTTAATCCCGAATATTTGCAAAATTCAGCTATTGAAATATGCTGCCATTGGGACTTTCCGAACATTTTTCTCAATTTTTGCATGGTATATTGAGCTGAGCGTTCGCTCTTGCCAAACATGTTTTGAATGTCTTTGGTGTATATCACTATTCTTTGAGGTACGTTTTTCCGCATAATCCCGCAAAAAGTGGCAAAAGCGGAAGTTACATTTTCTCACACTTTCACCAGTAAATAATTTCGCCTTGTACTTCGAAGTGCAGCCTATCTGATCAGATGGAAACGCTTAAAAGGCATGGCGTTATAAATTGCCTCTCCTTAATCGAAAAAATTATAAGCTATGAGTAAACAAGATGGTCTGCTCCAGTTTGACGGAGCTATTGAAAACTTATCGTTTTACAAAACGAAAAAAGGATACTCCGTTAGAAAAAGAAGCGGCGTATCAGGTGAACGGATCTTCAAAGATCCTGCATTCCAGCGTACACGGGAAAATGGGCAGGAATTTGGCCGTGCCGGTAAGGCAAGTAAATTGCTCAGGGTTGCTTTTCGCACTATGATGAGTAGTGTAGCAGATAGCGGAGTCGCTATCCGGCTTACACAAGCGTTTGTGAAAGTAGTAAAGGCTGATGCCACCAGCGACAGGGGGTTACGTAATGTCATACATGGAGAAATTGGATTCATTGAAAAATTTGAGTTCAATAAGAACAGCGTGATGAATACGTCCCTCTTTGCACCTTTTACAGCTACCATTGATCGGGTGGCTGGCACTGGCAGCGTAGTGGTACCGCCATTTAACCCAAAAAAAGCCCTGGCTGCGCCAGCAGGAGCTACACACTTCATCATCACGTGTGGGGTAAGTGCTATCGATTTTACTACAGAGAAGTATGAAAATGCCGAAGCGGCAAGCGAGATATTACTACTTGATAGTAGTAATACTGCACCGTTGAACCTTACGGCTACTATTTCTCCCAACAGCACTTTCCCGATGTTCCTGGCACTCAGTATTGAGTTTGTGCAGATGATAAATGGAAAGCCTTATCAGTTATCGAATGGTACATACAATTCCATGAAGATGGTGGCGGTATCCGCCGCTGTTTAAGGAAGCGTAATTTTTTCATCTTTAAAACAAGTTTTATATGGAATTAATTCAGCGATTAGTAGCCCCAACTCCACCATTCTTTAGGAAGGTGCGTAATATCGGTCTAATACTCACTGCTCTTGCAGCGGCAGTGATAGGGCTACCCATACAGCTCCCTGAAATAGTGGGAAATGTAGCTAGTGTACTCGCAGTAGCAGGCAGCATCATGACAGGTGTAAGCCAGGCTGCCGTGCAACAGGAGTAGTTCCGCTTTGCTGCCTATATGGAGTACAGTTGCAACACCTCCGTATAGCTACCAGGCCCCCGCATTTAGCGGGGGCTTTTTTATAACCTGGTTTTAATCATGAAAGTAATTAGCCTTTGTGGGGTAACTGCCAGGCGGATTTTTCCGGGAGTTTTTTTGATGACCATTGTCGTTTTATTTAGGGTTCATAAATGATAGACATTTCTAGAGCGTACATGGAATGTAGCGAGGTTATTTTTTCATTTTCAAAATTAGAATGCTATTTTGAGAAGTTTGTTAATATATGTGACAATTTTTAATCAGCTTAGGGGAAGGGTTTAACGCTATTTTTTCCTCGGTTGCTTTTTTATTTTGCTTAAATATTGGCGGGAAATGCCCCGGTAGGAGGAAAGCTCTGTATCCGTGATCCTATTAACCAATTTGGGGTATTCCTGAAACAGCAGGTTATAACGTTCCTCTGCTGTATTATTTAACCATATAGCTCTTTCTTCTGCCAACTCATAATAATACTCTGTCAGTTTTCTGCCTACTTTATTGAACTCCGGATGTGTTTCATATATGTCTTCCAGTTTTTCCCAGGGAATGGCCAGGCAAATGGTAGACTCCTTGGCAATTAATTTATCTTCACTGGCTGTTTGCCGGAAAAAGCTTTTTACAGATGTGATAACATCATTTTCYGTGAAAAACCATTTAGCCTTTTCCGTACCATCTTTAAGATATTTAGCCGTAACCATGCCACTAATGCAGAAATAGCAGTGYYGGCAGATTTCCCCATAGTCCAGTATAATATCATTACGCTTAAAGAAGAATATCTCGTAACTGTTAATGATGTTGTTGGTTAACGCTTCGGAAAAACAGGGGAGGTGTGCTTTTATGTTGTTAAATAAAATGCCAAAGTAATCCTGAATTTTGGGGGGCATGGCATTGGTAGTATACATGATTTTACTTCCCCGTCCCAGTTTTTTCATAGTTGTGTTTATTTTGAGGGAGCACTAACTATTGGAATGGCTGGTCAGCTTCTATACCGATCAGCCGGATTTCAGGTAAATTACGCTGCCGCTTCTTCAATCATCGCTTTAGGCGCATTACTTTTAACGGAAGCAATGCCGCCATCGTAACCAGCAGCATTTGTCCACTATTGGACTTTTGTAAGAAAAGTCATCCTGAACAGAGCACATTCTTTTAGTCTTCCTTTAGAAATTTAAAATTATGGTCCAGCAAGTGCTTCGGGTGAACGTTTAATCCCTTTGCTATTTCAAGGAAAGTCGAAAACGTAAAGTCTTTTTTCCCATTTTCAATATTACTGATATTCCCTTTGGTCACATCGCATCTTGATGCCAGTTCGTCAAGGCTTATTTTAACCTCTTTTTCTCTGATTTTACGTAAACGCTCGCCAATTTCCTGTAGTCTATTTTTATCTCTTTCCTCATTCATTTTCAGAACTTTGGATAAATTCCGCATTTTTATTTTAGAAAATCGTTACAAGATCTTGTAACATTGAAAATGATTTCTTACTTTTGACAAAGTATAAATCTAAATGCAGTCTAACAGAGCATTTGGATTAATGCATCGCATAATATAATTTGCAGATCAAATTTTCTGCATTGATAGCTACATTTTCTGCGTGCTTTGGAGAGGCCAGAATGTAGTGCAGCAATGCTCATGCCATAGGCGTGGGCTTGCTTGTAAGATCTATTCGGCCTCTCCAAAGCGCGCGGGTAGCATACTGCAAGTAAGCCATGCCTATGGCATTTTTAATATAGCCATTGATGTTCCTTGCTGTAATTGTTACCCCTGATTATAGTATCCGTTCACATTAGCAATAATTATAGATAATCGGTCGAAAAGGCCGAGATGGGAATTGTATGGAATTAAGACAAGTAGCACTTTTAATCATTCTTTAAAATTGAAATGTTATGGAAAGTTTATTAGGTACATTATGTGACATCACGCCCTACAGTACAAAAAACGGCTTTGCTAACCTTTGCTGGTATTCTCTAAGTAGAGTTATCGCTAGTGAGGAAGCCGATAATTGGACCTCGGACCAACGAGACCATTTTATGATGTTTACCCAATTTTTCCTCAGGTGTGGGGAGGCTATATTCACGGTAAAGGATGCCTTAATCAGGGATAGTGTGACTGATCTTAACGGAAAGCTGATTACAGAATTGGTCGAGCCTTTGGATCAGCTGGAAGAATTTGCCTCATCAGTGGAGCTAAGGGAGTTGAACGAGACAATTGATGAATACACTGAAATACTCTTAAACATAGAAAAGCGCATGATGGACGCGGAGGTGACAGAGTTTGCAGCTAACCATTTTAAATTTTTCTTCCAGACTGTTTATTCTTTAAATATTGAAGAACTAACAAAGATTGGACGGCTTGTTAATCACCATTAAATATTAATCCATGGAACGGTTAAAAAATGAGAACGTATTATTTAAGCTTCATACTGAATTTACCAGTATAGCGCAGCATTTCAGAGACCGGGTGTGTGAAGAATGCAATTTCAGTGTTCCCACCTTTTATCGAAAGGTGAGGGGAAGGGATAAAGTTATTGAGGGCCGGTCCATTCCCGCTCTAAGCAATGCCGAAAGAGATAAGATCCGGGAGATTGGGAAAGACATTAAAGATGAATTTATTTCTGTGATAGCAACTCTTACGTCAAAAAAATAACTCTTTTTTGTTTAATACCAACAATAACGGCGCTTGATTCTTCTTGTGCCGTTATTACGTAATCTGAATTTTTAGCCTCTTATCCAGCCCAGGCGCTTGAGTAAATCTTTACACTCAGGAAAAGAATTTTTCAATGAATAGTATCCAGATATCATTTTATCAGTTTGGTCTTTCCGTATGTTGGGTAGAGTTAAATTTGTAGCCTAAGATAGAGAAAGTACTGATTGACTAACTTTCATCTACACTTACAATATAAGCCTGCAATTTCTTTTTAGATTCAATTATTACTGGATTTAGTTGACTACTGACCAGATGATTTGAAAGGGTCTTTTCTGAGAAATTCATTTCTGAAATACCTTCTTCTAGGGCATTTAGAAATTTTAATTCTTCTGTTAAATATTCACTAAACCCTGTATCTAAATATCTGATCTTTAGCAGTGATGCTAAGTTCATCACTCCTTCGGGCGTTGCATTTTTTATACCAATCTTAACAGCCTCTTTTTGTAGCTTATGGAATAGGGGTTTGCTAGGTGATCGGATATCGTATTTGTTAGGAAGGAATTCCTTTACGAATGAAACTAGATCTATTTCAAATAGAGACTGAAAATTTTCTGCTTCTTTAGCTGCTTTGTCCTCATCTATTTTTTTAATTTGGGTTTTGATATGTTCAACAATAGGATTAATATGTTCCCCTGTGAAATTGCTTTGAACCATTTCAAACTGCGATTTTGCCAATTCGTTAATATTTACACTAGGCAAAAAAATGTCAAGTCCAGATTTAATTTTATTAGTAATAATACTTTTATCTACTCCAATTATTTCACTAAAGCCTATCAAATAGACTCCAGCATTCAAGTATGAGACAATATCCTCTAATTTACCGTTCTCACAGTAGATTAGTAGTTGGTGTAGCATTTGGGCAAAACTTTCATTTGATTGGCTCCAATATCCCTGATGAAGTAATGTGTTTAATATTTGATGGGCTGGATTAACTTTGCCTTCTTTGACCCTAAAGCTTTCATCCACAAAGTGTTTAAATGTATTTGCAATTATTTTCTTACCTGATGTAATTAGATTGTATATTTCTTCGTAGTAAATGTAAGACTCGGACAACCTATTGTAATACATTTTCTTAAAGTTTTCGGAGTATCTCCATTCACTGTCAACCTCTTCAATATTAGCACTTTTATATTGGTTTTGTAAATTAGGTTTTCCAAAGTCAAAGTTGACAATTGTAGATGTTTGATTGTTTAGGTTTTTTCTTTCTGTTAAACTAATATTGTTGGCCTTTCTAAACTCGATTGATATAGATAATGTGAATAACCAAATGTTTTTCAACTGCATAGAGAGAAGGGCGGAGATTTCTCTTTCATTTGCGAGTAAATTGAAAGATATTTTAAAATGTTCTAGTGCAAATTTTAAAGTTCTAATATTTGAGAATGATTTTGTTAACTCTTTGTTGAGATAGTCGTCATCAGTTTTTGCGGTAAGAGTTTGAATGAATGATTCTTTGTTACTTATTAAGTATGTCTTGAAAAAACCGGCTTGATACTCTGAAATAATACTGTCAAAAATCTCATTTAGGTTAGGAATAAAATGGATTGTTTTTTCTACGGTTTTTTCCTTAAATGTTATGCCATTTTTAATTTCAGCTTCATTAGCAATTAACAGAACTTTACATCCTCTATTCTCTACTAAATCATTGATGATGCCGAGGAAATCGTCGACATTTACTTTTTCACTCATTCTCTCAATATCATCAAAACAAATTAAAAGATTGTCATGCGAAATCAGTCGAAATACATTATCTCCAGTTCCCAGAATTAGCTTTTCAATGTCAATATATTTCTTTAAGAATGTAGCTGCGTCGGAGAATTGTTTAAGACCTTTAACAATGGCACTAGTATTAAGTTTTGTATTCTTTCCCTTGTTATCCAAATATGCGAAGAGTACTTTTTGCGCAATGTTTGTTTTATCAGTCTCACCATATAAAGAAATAATTATCGGAATAAATTTAGTTTCTTTCTCAATTAATGGGAAAATATGCTTTTTTATATGGTACGTTTTACCGCTTCCCCAATCACCGGTGAGCAACAATGCGCCTGTTGTTTTCATATTCAGATGATTTAGGATTGGCTCTTCTATCGGGCTGATTACATTGTCAGTATGTGGGGCTGCGCCATCTACATTGGTTAAATTGGTTGTCACTTTTTTATTTTTGAAAATATTCCAAAATAATTTCACAGGACTTTTTATTTTATTCTAATAAAGCCAACTATGTTTTAAATATACATAATATTTTTTGTATATGATAAAATGATCTATATTGCCTATATGTATAGTGGATTTTATCAAAAAGTGCGTGTTTTTTGGCATGAATTGGGGCATTTTGTTGCACAGCAATACAATCAGAAGTGGTACGGTGGAAAAGGTACAGAACATTTAGTGATCAAGCGAGTGGAAACAAAAAATCAGAATTACGATTATGAAGGTGGAACAAAACACAAAAATTCTGATGAAAAGACACTTTTAGAACATCCTGCATCAACAATAGCCTCTGCTGCATACGGTTGCATATTTCAGAGCATAAAATATGGGGATCCATTGGCTTTGTGTCTCGCTCCCAGAGGAAGAGGATTACATGGTCATCATGACTTTGAAAGTATTATGTGGGTAATCGGTAAACAGTTTAATGCGCTCCATCTGCGGACGCCGATATTGATTTGTATTGAACAATATTTTAAGGAAATAAAAGATAATCCAGAGTTTCAGGATCTTTTCAATACAGATATTTTAGATTTGATCGAGAGCGAAGATGAGGTGCTTTATATTGACTTGGAGGATTTGTCAAATCGCGTTAGCATTTTCTTCTTTCAACATGAAATTAGATATAAAGAATTTGTGAACAGACTGGCGGCTATACTATCGACTGTAAAACCTGAAGCCATTTAATTCGACGTTTCGCAGCTTGTTGGCTAAGTTTAATTAATTACCCTGAGTCTTTGTTTTTCTTTTACATAAGACTCAAATCAGGATGTTTCTGCTCCTTATATACAATCAATCAACGACAGAAAGGGTGTGTGGTGTGTTTAAAATATGTATACGTTACAGCTTATTCAATGTAAAGTAAATAAGCGTATTCTACACTGAATTAGCAAATGGTTTTCGTATCAGGGTGTTTAAGTTCTTACAAATCCAATTAAAAAGAGTTAATCCAAAAGGATACAAAAAAGATCCTATACCTTTATTATCCTGAAATCGGCACTTTATAATCCTTTGATATAGTTCAAAGGTGATCACTGGACAAAGCAAAAAACTGCATTGGTTGCAGGTTTTTTGCTTTGTCCATTTTATGGTGCGTCATGATGAAAATGCATAGAATTTAGTAGATCGTGTAGAAACTTATCTGCTTTTGCATTGTCATTATCTACGTATTGGAGGTGGCCATATAAGTAGCGATCTTTATTGCCATAATCAGATGTAGGCACCCCTATTTGCTATATTTCCTTCAGATAAAATAAAAGAATATACAATTGAAAAAATATTATTATGTTTGCACTTCTTTTTATTGCTCCCCATAACCCGTCACCTCTTTTAATGCTTGTTTAACTTTCCCGTCAGGGCGTATGTTTTCTGAATGGGACATTATTTCCTATACACACATGACAAAATCAATGCATGGTACATGCACGAGGAGGATACCAGTATTACTTGTATTCCTGTGCAGTTTTAATTTTTTGGGAAACGTGGCCAACGCACAATCCACAAAAGACACCGTTGCTGCAGCTATACCCGGCCCGGTGAAGCTGAGTGCCGACAGTCTATTGATACGGATGGAGGAGCTCCACAACACCCTGAACCGCATCAATGATATCTCCTCCCGGGGATTTGATACGCGCGGTATGGAGGGAGAACTCCCCGAAATAAAATCTAATCTGCAAACCATTGAAGATAACCTGAAGCTGTACAATAAAGTTTTAAATATCCGCAACCTGCAAATGTTCCACGTATTACTGGCAGATATGCGGGAACATCTGGATGACTGGCGCTCCCGGTTGTTCGACTACAACAAGGAACTTGTGAGAATGAATGCAGAGATGGTGGCCTTTACCAGAGATTCCTTTGTAAAGCAAATCAAAGCAGACACTACTTTCCGGAATTTTTACCTGCCTGAATTAAAAGAATTAAAAGGCAAATGGGATGAGGCACAGAAAGCCACCRAACAGCATTTGGATAAGATTACCGTATTGCAGGCGGGTATTTCCGGCAGTTATTTTAAAGCGCTGGAACTGGAGAATAAGGTCAATGAACAGTTGCGGATTTTTAGTGTCAAATCTTTCGGGAAAGAATATAATTACCTGTGGGAGGATAAAAGCCGTACTGATTCTTCCGCTGCTACGCTGTCCCAGCAATCTTCCAAATCATTTGAAGGACTAGGGAAAATACTGAATTATTATACCCGCACGCATTCCGATACCTGGTTTTGGATGTTGTTGATCGGGCTGGTATTTTTCTTCCGGGTAAATAAACAATTCAGAAGAATAAAAAAGGCCGGCAGAAGCGAATTGTTGCAACCGCCCAATATAAAGTATCTGCGGGCGCTTCCTTTTTCAGGCACACTGGTGATCATTCTTAATATCGCCTCTTTCTTTGACCTGCATGCACCATCGGCTTATATAGATTCGTTACAGTCCTTTTTACTGTTTTTACTGACCATCTTGTTCTGGCGCAAGTGGGAACGCCGGATGTTTGTTTACTGGATCGCCATTTTTGTATTGTACCTGCTAACGACGGCAACGGCGGCAGTTGTTGTGCCTGATGTGCGTGTCCGGATATGGATGCTGGCACTGAATGGTTTGTCCGTAGTAACCGGTTTCTTTATTTATTTCCGCATTTACAAAAATTTATCTGCCGGAAGGCTTGTTAGAATTGTGTCTATGATCTTCATTGTTTTGAATGTACTGGCGGCGCTGTTCAACCTGTATGGCCGTTTAAGTATAGCGCAGGTATATAGTACTGCTGCGATCGCCGGTTTATTGCAAATCATTGGCCTCACGGTGTTTATGCAGATCATGGAAGAAGCCTTTTACCTCCAGATGCAGAACAGCCGGATAGCAGGCGGCATTACTGCCCGGTTTGATTTTGAAAAGGTGCGCCCGGGACTACACAAAGTGCTGGTAGTACTAATGGTGGTATTATGGCTGATGGTGTTTACCACCAATCTGAATATCTACAATGAATTATATAGTGGTATCAGTAGCTTGATCACTGCACCCAGAATTATTGGTAATACTTCTTTTACGCTGGGCAATATTCTGTTGTTCTTTGTGATTCTGTTAGTTTCCAATCTTTTCCAGAAGTATATCGGTTATTTTTTTGGAGAGACAGATGAAGACCTGGTGGGTGAAGTAAAAGAGAAAAGTTCCCGATTGCTACTGCTACGCCTGCTGGTGCTGGTAGCAGGTTTTCTGATTGCCATTGCGGCTTCCGGTTTACCGATAGATAAGATTACCGTGGTACTCGGTGCCCTGGGTGTAGGTATTGGTTTAGGGTTACAGAATATTGTGAACAACCTCGTTTCTGGCGTGATCCTCATCTTTGAACGTCCGCTGAAGATTGGCGACTTTGTAGAAGTAGCCGGACAGAAAGGCCGGGTAAAAGACATTGGCATCCGATCCAGCAGAATGGTGACCACAGAAGGTGCAGAAGTCATCGTACCTAATGGTGATCTGTTATCTTCCAAACTGATTAACTGGACACTCAGCAATAATCATATACGGACAGAACTCTTATTCACCATTGCTCCTTCCACAGCGTTGCCACTGGCGAAAGAAATTATCCTGGAAGAGGTGTCCGGTTCGGATGCCATTATCGGCAAAGTAGCACCTGAATTACTGGTGAAGAGTATTAATGATAGCAGCGTAGCGCTGAAGCTACAGGTATGGATTCAGAATGTACACCAGGACGAAGCATTTAAGAGCCGTATGTTACAACAGATCTATCAACGGTTAAAGGATAATGAGATTACGATGTCGTAACAGGTAATTTCCTCAGCGGCAGATGGCAAACATCATTTTATTTTACAAATTTCAACGTCAATTTCTCAAATAAAATGATGTTTGCCAGGGGAGTCACTTTTAAGCCTTCATGGAAACCTCAGGGTTTACCTCTCTCTAAATCAGTAGTGGGAACAGGGTTGCAATGCAAAGGCCAGCATGATCCAAAAGTCCATGAATCACGAATCTTTTGGTGGCTTTGGCCATCATTGCTTAGTGCAGCGATTTGGATCTTTCCTAATTGCAGTTTTTTCTGATTTTCCTTTTTCATATATTATTTATTTAGAATTGAGAATTTCGGGTCAACGGACATTTTTCGCAAATTGATGGAACTACAAAAACGCAACGAAAGCAAAGCTAAAATAGGTAAATGAATTGGCATGACAGCAGTAATCAAATAATAATAAACATTTTTTAAATGACTTTTTATTGGGAGTGTCTGCGGCTTTCGGCTTTTGGAATATAATGGTAAACTACATCAAACATATCTGAAGGGATACAAAAAAGGATACACTAACTTTTTAAATTTAGTGTATCCTTTTGTAGATCGATGAAGCGTATATTTCTAGTATCCCTTATTCTGTTCCAATACAGCTCCTGTATTTTGTGTTATTTCAGTAGCAGGTATCGGCCAGAGGTTATGGTATGCTTCGATTGTGAGGCCCGACTTCGGATTGTATCTTTTATCACGATCGTACAACAGCCCTAACCGGGTAAGGGTTACCGCCCGGAACTCTTCCATGTACAATTCCCGCAGGCGTTCATCCAGGATGTAATCCATATTCATTTCTGTAACGGAGGCCGGAGTGGTTTGTGCCCTGTTCCGCAACACATTTATATCATCTGTCGCTTTCTGTTTGTCGTTTTTCCCGAGATAGGCTTCCGCCCTTAACAGATAGGTTTCTGCCAGACGGACCATATATTTCTGCATAAACAACCGGGATGCACCATTCAACAAAAGTCCACCAAACGGATTGGTCACATTAGTAAGAATTGCAGGACCGGCAGCAGACACGAAGTCACCAGCCGAGGGAGACGTTTTCCTGATAACCGGATAAAAGTTACGGATGGTATCCCTGAAGTCCGCCGGTTGTACTTTGTCCTTATAACCATCTTTTACATACCATTTACCGTAATCAGGAGAAGTAGCAGGTACACCAGATATCCGGATATCCCTGACGATATTATAGGAAGAATTGCGGATATCACCGGGTGTCCATATCTCGTAGAAAAAGTGGGAGGTAGGCCGTATCCAGCCGATGCCGTTGGAAGAAACGCTGTCCACGAACTTGGCATTGAAAAGGATAGACATCTTAGTTTTAGTGGTGGACTCCACAATTCTAACGCCCGTTAAACTGGGAACTACTGCCCAGGCGGTTTGATCGCCTACGGATGCGGAGTTGTTCAGCGTGGTTTGTAACACCAGTAGTCCTTCATGATTACCGGTGCTGTAGTTCTGATTGTTGTATTCAAACAAATCCCGATAGGCATCGCCCGGCAAATTGGCCCGTTTGCCAAACCGGCCGTTCACCAGTGATAAGCCGGGAAAGTTGATTACCTCAGATGCACTTGTAATGGCGCCATCATAATCCTTTAAGGAGATGAGTACTTCCGTAAGGATATGTTTGGCGATTTGTTTGTTCACCGTACCATCAGGTACCTGGTTAATGTCGGACAATAAGCTGATAGCCTGTTGCAGATCCTTTTTACATTGCTGGTATACTGCGTCTCTGCTGGCGCGTACATAATCATACCGCGGACCTGAAAGTTCATTCAATTCAATAGGTACGCCACCGAACAGGTTGCCCAGTACGTTGTAAGAATAGGCCCTGAAGAACAGTGCCTGGCCGAGGAAACTTTTTTTATCGGCATCACTCAGCTGGGTAGATTTATTCAGTTGGCTGATGATCAGGTTCGCATTGGTGATGATCTTGTAATATGCCGTCCAGATACCCTGCGGAATAAAATAGCTGGGCACCATGGTAGCCTTATAGGCATTTAACTTTGCGGCAGGATCATAATCGGTAGCGTTATAGGCAAAGTCGGTAGCGTAGTACATACCGAAATAGGTATCCAGGTTGATATTGCCCATGTAAATGTTCCTGACACCGTTGTACAGGTTGTTGGTAGCCTGCTGATACTGAGTCGATGTTTGCAACGAATTTTCTGGTGTATAGATAGATAGCGGATCTTCATCCAGGAAGCTCTTGCTGCAGGAAGAAAATGCCGTGCTGATGCCAAGCAGGTATAATATGATGAATCTTTTTTTCATGTCTTAAGGTTTACGGGTGAAAGCATTAAAATGTCACGTTTACGCCCAGTGAAAAGCTCTTCATCACGGGGTAGCCATTCTGATCCAGGCCGAGGCCTCCAGGTATTCTCAATCCAAGTGAGGATCGTTGACTGGCCGGAGGATTGGATTCCGGGTCCCATCCGTCCCATTTGGTGATGGTCAGAAGGTTTTGTGCATTCACATATATACTCGCCGCCTTCACTACTTTTAACCTGTTTAATATCCCTTCCGGCAGCATGTAGGTAAGGGTAATATCCTGGAGACGGATAAAGCTCCGGGATGTATAAGGACCAAAATTTTCCCCCAGCGTGGCTACATAGGCAGCGATGCTCCTGTAGCGTGAGTTGGGGTTGTTGGGTGTCCAATAGTCGTAAACAAAGCCGTTGTTGTTCCTGATATTGTCCGGATTCAGCAGCATGATACCCGGTGCTCCCTGGTATCCGTTTTTGCCACCCTGAATGGTATTGATAAAGAATTTTAACTGGAATGCTTTGTATTGGAAGCTGTTGGAAATACCCAGACTGTAGGAGGGATCAAGTCTGCCCAGTATTTGTTTATCTGCCGGCGTGATTTGCCCGTCACCGTTTCTGTCGTCAATTTTATATTGACCGGCTTTGAAGCCCTGTGCGGCAAGGCTGGCAGGTACTTGTTCTCCCAGCTGGTACATACCGGTGATTTTATAGTCGTATACCACGCCGTATGGCTGACCGATGAAGTAGCTTAAGATAGGATCGGCGCCATTGATCAGGTCATTTTTGGTGCCGTCTATATCCAGTACTTTGTTCCGATTCCGGAAGAAATTAGCCGTTACTTCCCATTTAAAGTTTTTGTTGCTAACCGGTACGCCTGTGATGTTCAGCTCCTGTCCTCTGTTCTGAATTTTCCCGATATTGATCAGGAAGCTGTTGAAGCCGGTGATGGTAGGAGTGGCTCTCGAATTCAGGAGGTTTTCTGAGTTAGAGAAATACAAGTCAAGTGAACCGAAAAGCCGATTGTTGAAAAATGAGAAGTCCACGCCGGTGTTAAAGGAATGGGTGGTTTCCCAGCGCAGGCCGGAATTGGGCAACTGATTTAAATAAGAGCCCAGTTGTGCGCCGCCTGAGCTGCCGTATAAATAACCATTCGCTAATCCAACGCTCATCTGGGAAAGTGTTTGATACCGGCCCACGGTCCTGTTACCGGTAGAGCCGTAAGACAGTCTTAATTTCAGGTCGTCGATAAAGCCAACAGCTTTAAGAAATTGTTCTTCTTTTACGCGCCATGCAAAAGCAATAGATGGGAATGTGGCCCATTTGTTTTGGGCGGAGAAGCCGGAAAAACCATCTCTTCTGACGGTACCGGTTAAGATATATTTTTTGTCGAACGAATAGGAGAGCCTGGCCATCTGGTAAAGTGCCTGTTCCTGCCAGGGCAGTGTAGCCAGATCGTTTGACACGGTAAGCCGCGCGGGATCTCCCACATCGAGTCTGTTGTAGGATAACACCCCATTGGTGATACCGCCGGCGGAGGTGCTGGTTCCATCGTGTATGTTTTTTTCTGCACCATATAATAGGGTCAGGTCTACGCCGTGTTTTCCAAAGTCCCTCTTATAGGTAAGGATGTTATCCAGTGTAAGGAAGTAGTCCGTCATGTAGGTCTTATAGGCGGTAGCTTCAACAGAAGGGGCATTATAATTAAACCGGTTGGTATAGATATAATTGTTCCCGAAGTTGACACGATAGTTCAGTCCTTTCACATGTGGAATGTCGACGCTGACGAAGAAATTTCCTATTATGTTCAGATTCCGGTCGAAGTCCCTGGATCTTTTGAGTACTTCTAACGCGGTGGGCGTAGTTGTTTGCGCATAAAACTCCAGCATTTGACCGGTTTTTGGATCAAAGGGCAGGTTAAATGGCTTCAGTTGCATGATGTCGGAAAAAGTGGGAGAAACACCACTATAATCATTAATGGAGAGTCCTGTTTGAGCGCCTACTGTCAGCCAGTCGGCGGGTTTGGCTTCCACGTTGAGCCGTATACTGTTCCTTTTGTAATTATCATTTTTAATGAGATTCAACTGGTCAAAATAACCATAGCCCAGATAGAACCGGATCTTCTTTGACCGTCCGCTGAGACCTATGTTATGGTTCTGGATTCTGGGACTGCTATTGGTCATTAAGTCCCACCAGTTGGCTTCATAGCCGTTTTTGTAATTGTCGCCTTCGATGCCCGGCATTTTCGTAGTAGGGTCCCAGTTAGGATTCATCTTCGTCATGTCGTTTGGGTCGCGGCTTTCAGACAGGTACCAATCCCCTAGTTTCTCTATATACTGGGCTCCGGATGCCGGTCTCATATTTTTTTTGGTCATCTCCTGTATGGAATAAGAGCCACTGTAATCGACGGTGAGTTTATCGATGCCGCTTGCGCCGCTTTTGGTGGTGACCAGCACCACACCATTTGATGCCTGGGAGCCATATACAGCGGCAGCACTGGCATCTTTCAAAAGGTCGATGCTGGCGATGTCGGAGGGGTTGATGGAGGTGAGTGATCCTCTATAGATGAGCCCATCTACCACAATCAATGGGGAAGTGGTGCCGGAAATGGAGTTCCGGCCCCGCACCATCAATGTAGGATCACTGCCTGCTCTTGTAACCTGGCCTACCGTCAGACCCGGAACTGTACCTCTCAATGAAGACATGACGTTTGCATTGGGAGATTGTTTTTGTATCTGCAGGTCCGCTTTGGCTACAGATCCGGTAACATCCTGTCTTTTTCTGGTACCGTATCCGATGACTACCACGCTACTCAGTTCACTTACTGTAGAAGATAATGTAAAGGACAATGTTGAATTATGGCCAGGAACGATTTTATATCCTGTAAATGATTTTGCATCATAGCCAATCATGCTCACATTGAAGGCGTAGCTGGCGGCCGGTAAATTTTTAAATGCGAATTTTCCGATGCTGTCAGAGATGGCGATATTCACGCGTTTGCCGTTGGCTGAAGCTTCAACGGTGGCGCCGGGAAGCGGTGTTCCTCCCTGATCGGTAACGATACCATTCACACTGCCGGTATTATTTTGCCCGTAAGACCGGGCAAATACAGCACAAAGAATCAGTGTGATTGCAATACTTGTTTTCACTATTCTTCTCATAGAACGATTTTTTGGGTGTTTGCTATCAGGACATAAAATGATGTAAGGCGGTAGCAGCAGCTACCTGAATTTGCTGTCGTTTTACAGCGTTCAGAAGTTTCTTTCATAATGTGGTTTTTTAACGTGAATAGATGTTGGTCATAGCTATGTGCAAACGTTTGCATTCTTATTTAAAAAATTGACACCTCCGGTTCAAAAGTTGATAATTTATTCGTCTGGTTTGAATGTACTGTTATGGCTGATAATGGCATTCTTGTGATACATGTATCTCGTCTGAATGCCGGATTTGTAGGTTGCATCATCGCCCCGCGTTTTTATAGAGCAGTATCAGGAAGTTATAGAATAAATAATATCGCAGGTGGCAAATTTCTATCCCAGGTAAAATAATACCAACAATTGCTTAATTTATATTCAAATCGTTTGTGAAAACAAGGTGTAGCTAACGGAATAGCTCAGCTACGGAATATGATGGCATCAATAATGTTAAAGGGGAAATTTAAAAGAGGGGTAATTTCTTACCATATAAATAAATTACAAATTCCTGCGGCATCTGCTCATTTAATTGTTGGGGTAGAAATTGGTTTTTCATTTCCTGAAGAGTTTAAGGAATTATATATACAGGTTAATGGGTTTTCTTTTAGATAAAAAGTATGGAGATGGTAATAAGCGTGTTGTCTCCGAATTGGCGACTCTTTAACAAGTGTTTTACTAACTTCGCCGCTGATTTTATCGTCCTTACATGTCAACACCTATTCTGCACCAAACTCCGGATACCAAATTGTGGCAGCTTGTCCGGGAGGGCAACCTGCAAGCTTATGGAGAGATATATGAACAATACTGGGAACCCCTGTACGAAAGTGCCTACTGGCGTTTGTACGACAAAGCCGCCGCCAAAGACATTGTGCAGGAGGTATTTATTTACTGTTGGCAGAAAAGAGAACAGATACAGATCACCGAATCTATAGGGGCTTATCTTCGTGCAGCCGTGAGGTTTAAGGTGCTGAATTATCTCAAATCGGAGCAGGCCAGGGAGAAATACCGGCAACTGGCAGGTCGGGAATTACCGGAAATTACTCATTCCACAGAAGAAACTATCGCAGGTGCTGATCTGCAGGCCAGCTATCGTCGCGAGTTGCAAAGACTCCCGGA
The DNA here is from genome assembly GCF_056399985.1 of Chitinophaga sp. 01L420. NCBI lineage: Bacteria > Pseudomonadati > Bacteroidota > Chitinophagia > Chitinophagales > Chitinophagaceae > Chitinophaga > Chitinophaga sp. 01L420. The sequence continues at coordinate 101,591 of NZ_JBFTSK010000029.1, read as the reverse complement.
AAAGATGCGGCAGCTGTTTATTGATAGTCGGGATAATGGTCTCTCTATCCGTGAAATCGCCGAAAAGCACACATTGTCAGAACAAACGGTTAAGAACCAGCTTTCCACTGCGCTCAAAAAATTGAGGGAAGGGCTGGGTAATTTCTTTTTAGATTAATTTTTTTTCTTCAACATAGTACTTCCGGAATTTGAGGATTGTCTATTAAACAACAGCATATGAGTCATCCTGATCAACATACCATCGACCTACTGCTTGAAAAGCACGCTCTTGGCATTTGTACGCCGGAGGAACGAGCTATATTGGAAAGATGGTATGCCTCATTCCCTGCCGAAGGTCATGTATTTCATGATGAATCAGAGAAGCTGGCTATGAAGGAATCGTTGAAAACAGGCATTTTCGGAGTTATTCAGGAGGAGAAAACTGCAATAAGTGCGGAGCCATTGCATATAATACCAGTGAAAACGCCTGTCCGGCGCGTGTATTGGCGTGCTGCAGCAGCCATACTAGTGCTGATCACCACAGGTAGCCTGTTGTACCTGTTCAGGGGAAAGCCGGCAGCGGTATCGTATACAGAAGTCAGTGCTCCTGCAGGCAGGAATATTCTCCGGATGAAGCTGCCGGATGGTTCTGATATGTGGCTGGCGCCTGGCTCCAGGCTGCGTTATGCCAGCCATTTCGGGAAAAAAAGCAGGGAAGTGCAAATGATAGATGGTCTCGCTTACTTTGCAGTGGCGCCTGCTGCTTCGCATCCTTTTACTGTCAGCACAGCTTCCGGCATAGTTGCGAAAGTACTGGGCACTGAGTTTAGTGTGAAAGCTTATCATGGATTACAGGATATAGAAGTGTATGTAGGCACGGGCATGGTGCAGGTATCAGACAGTAATCATGTATTGGGTGTGCTGGAGGCAGGCCAGCAGATCGTATATCAACTGGCCACGCATACGGCTACACGCCTTGATGAGCAGGTGGACGACTGGCGCCAGGGAAGCCTTCTTTTGCAGCATGTTTCGTTCGGGGAAGTGGCCCGCATACTGCAGAACCGTTACCAGGTCCGGGTAGCCTATGATACTGCTATGATGTCGTCTTACCGTTTCAATCTCCGGATAACCGACAAAGCTTCACTGGATGAGGTGCTGGAAATGCTGAAGGATTTGAGCGGCATGACTTATACGCTCCACGATGGCCGGGTAACAATTACCGGCGTACAACAATAATCATTCAATCACCACATTGCCCCGTTTAAGCAGCCGTAAATGCGGCAGGGGAGTACTATGCTTTTTAAAAAACGAATAACGTCATGCAACGATTATTAACCGTTCTGTTCTTAGCATGCAGTCTGATTGCTACCGGTCAGCAAAGTGTATTAAAGCTTACTATAAATATTCCGGCCACATCGCTGGAAGCCGCGCTTAAATTGCTGGAGCAACAAAGCGATATCCATTTCTCCTATGAGTATACAAGGGTGAAGGGGATTAGCTTGGAAGCACATACCTATAAAGAGGCGCCGCTGGAAACTATCTGCAGGGACCTGTTGAAAGGCACCTCCCTCATGTTTAAACGTAAAGGAGACCACATCATTATTGGTCCGGTGCCGAAACCTGAGCATACACTAAGCGGATACGTGGAAGACGCCATTTCGGGAGAGCGGCTGATCGGTGTTTCGCTGGCCGTACCGGAATACCAGGCAGGTACCATCACCAATGCGTATGGATTTTACAGCATCACCCTGCCGGAGGATTCTTTCCGGGTACAACTGTCTTATCTTGGTTATCAGCGCCTTGATACGGTAGTGGCGACGCAGGGTAGTGCAGGGATCAATTTCAGGCTGAAGGTGCTCAATCGTCAGCTGGAGCAGGTAACCATACGGGGTGGGCGTGCTGAACAGATTGAAGCATCGTCCCAGATGAGCCGCATTAATTTATCGGCGGCGGCTGTACAGGCCGTGCCACGCCTGCTGGGGGAAGCGGATTTGTTTAAGACCCTGCAACTGTTGCCAGGTGTGAAACAGGGAACGGAAGCTACCAGCGCATTGCTGGTACGTGGCGGAACGCCTGATCAGAACCTCATTTTACTGGACGGGGCCCCGCTCTATAATCCGATGCACCTGATGGGTCTTTTTTCTACATTCAATACCAATGTACTTAAAGATGTAACACTCTATAAAGGGGCGTTTCCGGCGCGTTATGGCGGCCGGTTGTCATCCGTGGTGGACGTGTCTACCAAAGATGGCGACATGAATAAAATACATGGTGATTTTTCCATTGGGCTGCTCTCTGCGGAGGCTTCGCTGGAAGGGCCTATCAGAAAAGGGAAAACAACTTTCCTGATCTCTGGCCGCAGATCTTATCCCGATCTGGCGGCTAAGGCTTATCTCAACGGAAAGGAGGATGAAATTGAGAGGTTCAGACTACATTTCTACGATATCAACGCGAAATTGCATCATAAATTCTCAGATAAGGATAAGTTATACCTGAGCTTTTATAATGGGAGCGACATGATGAATACACGATACCGATTCCAAAGTCGTTATGAAGATAATTATTACGTCTCCGACCTTAGTGCAAATACTGGAAACCTCGCAGGCACTATCCGATGGAACCATGTGTATTCTCCAAAATTATTTTCCAATGTGATGCTGATTGGCAGTGATTATCATTTCAAGTCTCGTTTTTACCAGGAAGGACAAACTAACCAAAACGCCTTTACTGATTATCAGCAGCTTAATTCCGGTATCAGGGATTATGGGGTTAAGACAGATTTCGAATATCATCCGAAATCTGCGCATTCCGTTAAAGCAGGTGTTGCTTACATGTACCGTATTTTCACTCCCGGCGCGCTGCGAACAAGACAGACACAAAGTAAGGAGGTAACAGTGGATTCCGTGAACAATAATCGTGATATTCATGCCGGTGAAATGGACTTCTATGCAGAAGATGACTGGGAACTTTCCCGGCGCCTGAAAGTGAATGCCGGAATACATTTCAGTACTTTTCTCGTAGAAGGACGTTTTTATAGTTCGCTGCAGCCTCGCCTGAATGTGCGCTACCTCATGCCTGGCAACTGGGCGCTCAAGGCCTCCTACTCCCGCATGACACAATACGTGCATTTGTTGGCCAACAACTCTATCTCACTTCCTACCGATCTGTGGGTGCCTGCAACAGATAAGGTGAAGCCCCAGGACGCAGACCAGTATGCCCTTGGTATAGCCCGGAATGTTTTCGGAAACAAGTTTGAATTTTCAGCAGAAGGGTATTACAAACGTATGCGGAACGTGATTGAGTATAAGGAAGGTGCAGACTATCTTACCAGCAGCAGGGGGGATACCTGGCAGAGCCAGGTGGCTGCAGGCGAGGGAGAATCATATGGGCTGGAATTGCTATTGCAGAAGAAAAGCGGCAGACTTACAGGATGGGTAGGGTACACACTTGCCTGGGCTAATCGCGTTATTCCCGAGGTGAACTACGGAAAGGTGTTCCCATATAAATATGATCGTCGTCATGACTTACATATCGTGAGCGTTTATAAGTTACGTAGAGGCATTGAACTTTCCGGCTCCTGGACTTATCAGAGCGCCGCACCTTTCACCATTCCGGTAGCCTCCTATGAAGGTTTGGACGCGCCTGCTGCTGAACACACAGATCATTACAGGATGTATCCTTCGAACGAACGCATTAATATACGCAATAACGCACGTATTATGGCCTACCACCGGCTGGACCTGGGTATCAATTTCATCAGGTATAAAAAAAATGGGATGACACGTACCTGGAATATCAGCATACTCAATGTTTATAATCGCTTTAATCCTTTCTTTTATTATCTGGACAATTATGACAATGAACGCCCCAGAGCTAACCTGACAGCAGCTAACCTTGTTCCTTTTATGCCCAGTTTCTCTTATAGCCTGAAATTTTAAAAAAATGAAATCAACATTATTTCTACTGCTGATACTGGTTGTATGCAGTTGTAAAAAGAAAATAACAATAGACATACCGGATGAAGCAAATAAGCCGGTACTCAATTTACTGATGAGTAGCGATAGTCTGATGCTGGCACATTTAACAATGTCCGGGCACATCGGAAAGGGGGGGATATTTCCCGAAATAAAAAATGCGGTTGTAAAACTATATGAAAATGGGGTATTTAAGGAAAACATGGATACGGTTGTGAAAGGACTATATACTTACTATAAAAGCACTGTTACCGCGAGGGCAGGGTCAACATATCGTATTGTTGCTGCTATTCCGGGTTTCCCGGAAGTGGAAGGCAGCGACTTTGTGCCGGAAGGGGTAGCAACGGGCGAAATCACCGTAAAGCAAATTGCCGTCGGTTCCCAGATCAAAGGGAATGTAACAGTGGAACTGCACGATAAAAAGGGGGAAAAGAATTATTACCGTATCAGGATCTACGCTCTGTCTAAAGATTATCAGGGGCACTACGCTAAGTGGCCGCATAGATTTGCGTCAGGTGATCCCAAGGATGGGCTGTTCAACAACAAAGACCGTACGGAGTTTTATACAGACGATGTTTGGTTCGATGGCCACAGCCGCCGGTTCAGTTTCCTTACATACTGGTATGATCCCAGGGACAAAATCATAGTAGAAGTATCAACACTCACTTATAGCAGTTATACCTACCTGTTCACAGCGTTTATGGCCCGTGAAAAGAATGATGATCCCTTGTCAGAAAAGGTAATTGTTTTCAATAATATCATTAACGGTCTGGGTATTGTTGGTGGCCTGGCGCAAAGGGAATACATTATCCAAGAGTAAGATTAAACAGATAATTTAATGACAGACTATATAAAACTCTTCCCGGAATATGAAGATGTTTTTTATGATGAGATAGCATTGCATAGAAAATATTTTCTGCCCCTCGCCTCCATTAACCTGAGATACCTGCACCCTGACAGGGATGAGTGGCTTCATTTTGTTTCGGTGAAGGAAATATACAATGAAAGAGTAGGAGAACATACCGGGGCTTATCATACAAAGTATACCAGACTGGATGCATTGGCTTTTGATATAATAGACGGGAAGTACAAATTTGATGCAGACTGGCGTTACTTTGGCGAACACCGTTTTATTCCGCCCAATGAATATCATATAGCATATACTGACCAGGAGATTGGATATAATATGAATGAAGTGATGTATCAGTTAAAAAAATCGTATTACCAGAAATATGCTCAGTTATATGAGGGGGATTTTAAGCGCCCTGCGCTTAAAGCAGAAGATGTGCGGCGCCTGATGCGATTAAGGGCATTAAAGCCGGAAGACCTCAGAGCGGATGAAATTTCCAGTTACCTGGTGGAAAGCCATCAGCAAAAAATTGCTGGTGTGTTTGTGGGCCTTGCACCATTTGCCTTTCCGGATGTTGATTCCATACTGATACCCCGTAATGACGGAAAAGTATTTGAATTGATTGGTATTATGGAGGGAAGTGATTTTCAGCATACCGCTCCTGGTGATATCAGCTTGTTCCATAGCCCGGAACTAAAGAAGGCGGTAGTAGGTTTAGGATATCTACATCTTCGCCAGATTTCCAAACTGCCTTAGTTTTGCTCTTATTTCGGCCGGCCATGGTAAGCCAATGCAGTGTCTCCCACAGTTTTTTAAATTGATTTCCCGGCAAAGCATCATCAAAATTCTCCCTGGTCGGCTGCTTTCACTTTTATCAATCTATAGCATATGTTTTCCAATATATGCTGCGGCATATTATAGCATCTTACCATCGTGCGTTTTTCCAGGCATCCCACTGAAGCCTCACTGCAGCAAGGGAACCAGGCACAACAATAAAGAAGTGCCGGAATAGCTGTTTACTGATAAAACAGATCTGGTTTATCGTAAAAGCCGTAATAATAACTGCGGCAATACCTATAAATAATTAATCAACTTAAATTAACTTGGTAGTCACGATAAATGAAAGGCCCTATCCAGTATGTTGCTGTTACACTTTAAGAAGAGTTGTGTCACCCGGTAGTTGTTCAATGCCTTTCGCGGTTCATCTGGTATTATTAAACGGTAGTAGTTATTGTTACTAACTGTAGCGGTAGCTTTGCTTTGGCGAAACCCGAATCCTTTTCTAGTCCTAAATGCTTAGCCCATGAAGAATTTCCCAACGGGATGGTACCTCATTTATACGAAGCCACGTTATGAAAAAAAAGTCTTTTTACAGTTAACCAGAATGAACATTGAAGCCTATTTGCCATTTACCAAAAAACTACGGACATGGCATGACAGGAAAAAATATGTTGAAGAGCCACTTTTCCCCTCTTATGTTTTTATTCACCTGAAAAATTTAGAGAGCTATTACGGCGGAATCGATGCTGACGGGTCCTTATTTTATGTAAAAACAAAAAAGGAAATTTCACGCGTCAGCGATTCTATTGTCAATGACTTAAAACTGGTCACCACACAAGCGAACAGCGTAGAAGTTACCCAGGAATATTTTCAGCCGGGACAAAAGGTGGTCATCCGTGAAGGAGCTTTAACCGGACTGAATTGTGAGATGGTGGAAGTAAATGAAAAGAAGAAACTGCTGGTGAGAGTATCTCTCTTACAGAGAAATATTCTCATTTCGTTACCTGCTGAACAATTAATGCCTGCATAATACAGTGTATTTAATCAGTGTATTTGCATCAATACAAACAGGGAAGGAACATGCAAAAGATTTTCCAAAAGGAGCTTACTGCCAGTCTGCAGAGGCATAGCCAGCATATAGCCATCGAGGACAACGGAAGGCTGGTTTCCTATTCCGGACTGTTGTCGGCTGCCAACAAGGTAACACGATTTCTGCAGTCACAGGAAGTAGTAAGGGAAAGTATTATCGGTATCATGATAGATGACAGGGCCGACCTGATTACCTGCATCACTGGTGTAGCCAATGCGGGCTGTGTCTTTGTGCCTATTGATGCTTCCCTGCCTGATAAGCGCCTTGTTGCGATCCTCCGTGAACTGAAATGCCGGCTTGTCATTTCAAGCCGAAAACACGAATTGAAAACGGCGTTTAATGCAATGCCGACCCTGAAACGCTACAGCTTTGAACATATTTTGGAGCAACCACCGGAAACCGATGATTTGCATCTGCAATATCCCGAATACCGGGAGGATGATTCCCTCTATATCTATTTTACATCGGGAACAACAGGACAGCCGAAAGGGATCATCGGAAAGAACAGTAGCTTGTTGCAATTCCTGCAATGGGAAATCACTGCCTTTGGCATAGATAGTACTTCCAGATGTAGTCAGTTTATCAGTCCCTATTTTGACGCATTTCTGAGAGATGTATTTGTGCCTTTACTTTCCGGTGGTACGGTATGTATTCCACCGGCACAGGATGATTTTTTTACACCTGAGAAAATGGTTCACTGGATTGATGAGCAGCGTATAACGATGATCCATTGTGTGCCCAGTATCTTCAGGATTTTTAACAGCAGGGATTTGACGCAACAGCATTTCCGGAGCCTGGAGTATGTGTTTTTGTCGGGGGAAAGAATTATACCTGCAGAACTGAAATCATGGTTTGAAACTTTTGAAGGCCGTATAAGGCTGTTCAACCTGTATGGTGCAACGGAAACAACCATGATCAGAGCTTATTATGAAATCAACTTCAGCGATACACAAAGTGAAAGGATACCCATCGGGAGACCTATCAGTGATACAGAACTTATCATCGTGAACGAGGGACTGAAGGCCTGTGGTACAATGGTAATCGGTGATTTGTACATTGTTTCGGATTATATTTCGAAAGGGTATCTGAATAATTCAAAGCTAACGAAAGAGTTGTTTGTGAAGCTGCCGGCTGCATCCCTACAAGCCATGGCTTTTAAAACGGGAGATAAGGCCAGGAAACTGCCGAATGGGATGATAGATCTGTTGGGCCGGGGAGATAACCAGGTTAAATTAAGAGGTATCAGGGTAGAGCTTTCAGAAATTGAAAATGCCTTGCTGATGTCAAAGTATGTCAGTAGTGTGGTATGCTCAAAAATTACGGGAGATAACGGAGAGGATACCCTGGTGGCCTTTATTATAAGGGATCCGGAACTACCTCCCGGATTTTCCATTCTTCCTATGATCGGAATGTACCTGGAGAAGCATTTGCCGTCATATATGATTCCTTCTAAAGTCATAGAAACAAGTGTATTCCCGTTGCTGAGCAATGGTAAAATTGATCATAAATCGCTGATCAGGCAGATTGCTGAGGGAAATATTATTGCCCCTGAGAATGAGTTGCAGGAACAACTGCTCGAAATCTGGCAGGAGCTATTGGGAGACTATCCTATTTCCATTGATGATAGCTTTCAGAGCAAAGGAGGAAATTCGTTAAGCATGATGCGGCTGATAGGACGGATTTACAACAGGTTTACTATAAGGATAACACTGGCCCAACTGTTCGGTCATCTTACCATCCGCAAACAGGCTGTTTTGATAGCGGAAGTTTGCAGTGATAATGTATTCCGGATAAATCCGGCAAGTGAAACAGCTTTCTATAACTTATCACAGGGGCAGGAAAGAATATATTACAGTTGTCAGCTCGACAAATCGAGCACCGTGTATAATATGCCGATGGCATGGGAAATTGCAGGCGTATATGACCGCTTTAAAATTGAGTCCGTTTTGAAACAACTTATTGCACGTCACGAAAGTTTGAGGACCGGATTTAAAATTGAAAACGGCAACCTGTGTCAGGTGATAGCGGRGCAGGTAGATTTTTCCCTGTCGGAAACGGAGACGGAAGAAGGCGATTTACAGCAAACTATTTCAGCGGCTGTCAGGCCATTTGATTTGAGCGAGCCTCCCCTTTTCAGGGCATCGGTATTATTGATGCGCAATGGCACCCGTATACTGCTGATAGATATTCATCATATCATTTGCGACGGCATTTCTGAATTCATTCTCGGCAATGAGTTTATGCAGTTGTATCAGGGAAGGGAACTAGCTGCCACGGCTTTTCAGTATAAAGATTATGCTGAGTGGGAGCATCAGTTTACAGCTACCAGTGAGTATCTCCGGTCAATGAAATTCTGGCTGAATATGTTTGAAGGTGAATTGCCTGTGCTGGCGTTGCCTTCCGTCAGTAAGCATATTAAAGAGGTAAGTTATGAGGGGGGAAGTATTGATTTTGAGATTGAGCGCCATATTATAGATGCAATTGCAGCGGAATGTAGCGGAGAAACCATTACCAGGTCTTCCGTTCTCTACGCTGTTTTTTTCGTATATCTGTCACAGTTAACTGGTCAGAAAGATCTTACAGTAGGCCTTGCCGTGTCCGGAAGATCTCAGTATGAAATCGAGCATGTGGTCGGAATGTTTGTGAAAACACTGGCAGTGCGTTACCAGTTAAATATTCATATGTCCTTCAGTAGCTTTGTTAGGGAGCTGCATCAACTGTTGGTACAGGCAAATAGTCACCAGCACTATGACCTGGTCAGTATTATGGATGAGCTAAACAAATCGAGGGAAACGCCGGTTAAGAGTCTGTTCAGTGCGCTATTTGCCTTTCAGAATTACAATGTTGTCAATGATGCTTATACAGGCAATGATTTTCCGCCTGTAGTTTTGGATAGTACTACATCCAAGTATCCGCTATCCCTGATTGTAAACGAAATGGAGCGCAATTATTTATTCAGGCTGGAATATGCGTCATTGTATTTTACCCGCGAAGATGCTCAATTGTTGGCGGAAAACTTTAAATTGCTGACAGTGGCGATTGCTGCTGGTACAAAAGGACCGTTGATAACCACTATCAGCGGCAACAGCAAGGTCCGGGCACAGATGGAAGATGACATTGTTTTTGATTTTGCAGATGAATAAAAAGCTGCTTGCCGGATGTATCAAAACCAGACACTTACTGTTCATTTCCGGACAATCAGACATCTCGCGAAAGAACTTAAGTTGTTTATTATCAGTCTGTTGCTTTTTTGGCATATAATTCCAAGTCGATAAAGGTTAATCTATCCTGCGAAACGATATAAAATAACTGAAGTAATGGTTAAAAACTATCTTAGAATTACCTTCCGTAACCTGTTTGGCAATAAGGAACATGCGCTCATCAACATCTTTGGGCTCACCGTTGGTATAACTGTTTGTTTGCTCACTTTTCTCGTAATCAGGTTCGTAAGCAGCTTCGATAATTTCCATAGCAACAGAGATCATATCTACAGGGTAGTATCGGTGTTTAAAACACCTAATGGCCTCAACTACGAGTCCGGGGTTTCATTCCCAACGGGGCCTACGCTCCGGCAGGAATACGGAGATATGGTAAAGGTGGCCTCTATTTTAAGCCTTGGAGGCAATGGTCAGATTAATGTATTGAACAACCTGAACGATGCATCGGTTGCACAGAAGTTCAAAGAAGAAAGTGGTATACTTTACGCAGAACCAGAATTCTTTGAATTATTTGATTTCAAATGGCTGTCGGGAGATAAAGCATCCGCATTGAAGGAACCCAACACGGTGGTGCTTACGCGTTCAGTGGCAGAGAAATACTTTGGTAACTGGCAGTCTGCTGTTGGCAGACTCCTCAAACTGGACAATACCTTAACGCTGCGTGTCTCCGGTATTCTCGATAATCCTCCCGCCAATACCGATTTCCCGCTGAAAGTGGTCATCTCTTACATCACCCTCCGGAATACCCCTATCAATCCCCGTCTTACAGATTGGACGAGCGTATTCGCACAGCACTATTGTTTTGTGTCATTGGATAAAAATATATCGGAAAACCAATTCAATAAAAGGCTGGATGATATCGTACAGCGATATAAACCGATAGAGAACCGCAATGAGGGAATGATGCTGCTGCCATTGAAAGATATGCATTTTGACACCAGGTATAATACATTCAATAATCATCCTTTCAGCAAAAACCTTATCCTTGCATTGAGTCTGATCGGGTTGTTTGTATTGGTGATTGCCTGCGTTAATTTTGTCAACCTTGCCACTGCACAGGCAATTAACCGCTCGAAAGAAGTGGGTGTCCGTAAAGTGTTAGGCAGTTCCAGGGCACAGTTATTAATACAGTTTGTGGGCGAAACAGGTATGCTGGTGTTCTTCGCTACGCTGTTTGCTGTCATTGTCTGCGAATTTACCCTTCCTTTCCTCAACCGTTTACTGGATACCGCTATCGGACATGACTTTATCGCCGCACCGGAAGTGATTTTGATGCTGATAGCGATTATCATTGGTACTACCTTTTTGGCAGGATTTTATCCTGCGGTGGTTTTGTCCGGATTTAAACCCATCGCAGCGATCAGGAATAAAGTGAACGTCAAAAGTAGCGGCGCCAACATGTTACGGCGTGTTTTGGTGGTGTTGCAGTTTACTATATCACAGGCACTTATTATCTGCGTTTTGATTATTATCGGGCAGATGGACTATTTCAGGTCCAGCCCTATGGGATTCAACAAAGAGGCGATTGTGATCACCCGCATTCCCGGCGACAGTGCAGGCATTTCAAGAATCGATGTACTGGGTAATCAGCTGAGACAGATGTCTGGCGTTCAAAAAGTAAGCTTCAGCTACGGCAGTCCGGTTGATAACAATGACTGGAACAGTGATATTAAATTTAATCACGTACAACAGAATAACCTGGGTGTTAATTTAAAATGGGCGGATGTAGAGTATCCGCAAACCTACGGACTCAAGTTGCTAGCCGGGCGTTTTTATTTCGCCAGCGATACGGTTAAAGATCTGGTTGTAAATGAAACCTTTCTGAAGAAGGTGGGCATCAGTGATCCCCAAAAGGCCATAGGCGCAGTTGTGGAGATCCCCGGCGAAGGGAAGACGGGAACCATCTCCGGCGTAGTGAAGGATTTTAACGTAGCTTCTCTGCATAGCCAGTTGTATCCGGTAATTCTGGGAACCTGGAAACAAACCTATCAGACCGTAAACATCAAAGTGGACCCCTCGAAGTTAAGCAACGTACTACCTAAAATAGAACGGACATGGAAGGAAACATATCCGGACTATGTGTACGAATATCGTTTCCTGGATGAAAGCATTGCCAGTTATTACAAGCAGGAACAACAACTGTCCACATTATATAAGATTTTTGCCTGTGTAGCCATATTTATTTCCTGCCTTGGATTATATAGCCTTGTGTCGTTTGTAGTAGTACAACGTGCGAAGGAAGTAGGCATCCGTAAGGCGCTGGGGGCATCTGCCAGTCACATCGTATTTTTATTCTCCAAAGAATTCACTATCCTCATCGTGGTAGCATTTTTCATCTCGGTTCCCATTGCATGGTATTTTATGCATCGCTGGCTCGAGAATTATGCTTTTCACATAACACCGGGCATAGGATTGTTTGTACTTGCAATAGTCATTTCAATGTTTATCGCCTGGGCGTCAGTGGGGTATAAAGCCGTCAAGGCCGCCCTTGTCAACCCACTTAAAAATCTGAAGGAAAACTGACCCTTTTTTTCCAATAACATATTTTCCTGTATACACACATACAGGACGACATTCCCTTGCGCCTGTTTCGCAGCTTGAACCTTTACACATATGAAAGTCAAAGTGTGCATAAGTCTCCGGACTATGTCTATCCTATGCCTGTTACTATTGCTGAATGCAAATATAGTAGCCCAGAACAGGCTGCCTGTGCTGAATAATATTACTGCTGTTGCAGATACTGGATCACATACCGTCAGCATACATTATTCCGTGTCCGATGAAGATAATGACTCGTTGAAAGTAACCTGTATTGTCACCAACAGTTCAGGAGAAAGGGTACAGGTGGATGCGGGTGATATCAGGGGAGATATAGGATACCCTGTTTGCAGGGGAAAAGACAAAAGTGTATGGTGGAAATTTCGTATTCCCGGCAGGGAGATCGGACAATATACGATCACACTGGTGGCTGATGATCTGCAGACAGTAGATATATCTCACCTCGTTAATCAGGTGGATACGCAGCATTTGAAGAATGATCTTCAGGCCATCTATGGTATGCGTGATATGCATAGTGCGGTAGGCAGATCGCATCTGGATCAGGTAAGAACCCTGCTCAAGGCAAGATTTCTTGGCAGCGGGCTCTCACTGAAAACACAACCGTTATTGACATCTGACAGCATAAAGGGATATAATATTCTGGGGGATCAACAGGGATTAGATAACCAGGCACATACGTATGTACTCTGCGCCCATTATGACGGAGCTCCCGGTAGTCCGGCTGCAGATGATAATGGTTCGGGCGTTGCCGGAATGCTGGAGGTGTTGAACGTGCTATCTAAATACCAGTTTAGCCATAACATCAGGTTCATCGCATTTGACATGGAAGAAAACGGRTGTATCGGGAGCCGTACTTATGTAAACGGAATACTTCAATCCCGCGAGCAGTTGGCTGGAGTTATTAACCTGGACATGATCGGCTTTTATTCTGATGATCCCGGTAGTCAGATCATCCCGGAAGGATTTGATGTACTCTTTCCTGATGCATGTAAGCAAATCAAGGACGGTGGTGCTAAAGGAAATTTCCTGGTAAGTATCACCAATGACAGTTCCAATTACCTGGCAGCCGACTTTCAGCACAATGCTACTGATTATGTTTCCGCGCTCAATTGTATTACACTGACCACACCTGATAATGGAACATTAACGCCCACTATGAGTTCCGGCGATCACGGAAGTTTCTGGCAGGCAGGATACAAAGCAATTTTCATCGGTGATGGAGGGGAAACAAGGGATATTTATCTGGATACGCCGAAAGATGTACTGGAAAATATCAATTATGGTTTTCTGAGTAAGAATGTTAAAGCAATCATCGCTTCTCTCGCAAAATGGGGTGGCATCCGGCATGTGGCGACACAGCATACCGGCATCCGTTTTAAATAAATAAACTGATCTTTTCATGGATACCTTGGTTCAGCTATTAGTGCAGGCGGCATCAGTGCCGGGTAGGGGAATCATGTTCATTGATAGTTCTTCTGCGGAAGATTTTCTATCCTATGCTGATGTACATAAGGCGGCATTCAGGCTGGCAGGTGCTTTGCAGGAGCGTGGAGTGGTTCCGGGCGACGAAATTGTTTTCCTGGTTGCTGATAACAAATCTCTGCTAACGCTTTTCTGGGCAAGTGTGCTCATAAAGGCGGTTCCTGTTCCATTGTCAGTGGGTACTGCAGATGAGCATTACATCAAGCTGTCGCAGGTATGGGAAACACTGACAAACCCGCTGTTGGTACATGATACAGGCATGGAAAGACTGGTAAAGGTTTTGTCTGCCAGTGAGCACAAAGGGGAAGGTCTGCTGCAAATTCAGCAGAAGTCCATCCCATTCAAAGAGTTGGAAGCAGTGAATGTGATACCGGAACTCCCTGCCATCACCGGCAGTGATCTTGCCTATATTCAATTCTCCTCCGGCTCAACTGGTACTCCTAAGGGGGTGACGTTAACGCACGATAATCTTGTTGCGAATACCACCGATATAATGAGCCGCTCAGGTATCACCACCTCGGATCGTTTGCTGAGCTGGATGCCGCTGACGCATGATATGGGAATGATCTGTGCGCATCTTACAGGGGTAAGAGCGGGTATTGATCAGTATATCATGCCGGTTAGTTTATTTATACGCAGACCTTTGTTATGGCTTGAAAAAGCTCATCAGCATAGGATATCTCTGTTGTACTCGCCGAACTTCGGCTACCAGTACCTGCTACAGGCGATGAATAAACAGGAACGATACAACTGGGACCTGTCGGCAGTACGGATTATTTACAACGGAGCAGAACCAATTTTGCTTGGTATCTGCGATGAATTCAGCGCTTCCCTGGAAAAGTATGGATTGAAGTCGACTGCTATATACCCCGGATACGGACTGGCAGAAGCTTCTGTAGCAGTGACATTGCCAGAACCCGGCGATCCGGTGAAAGGATATTTTCTTGACAGAACCTCGCTGAAGGCAGGCGACAAAGTAAGGCAGGCAGCGGAAGCTGATGCAGTTACGTTTGTAGAAGTAGGAAAACCTATTGATGCCTGCCGTGTAAGAATCCGCTATGAAAAGGAAAGAGATGCGGAAGATCATGTGATTGGTGAAATTCAGATCAAAGGCGACAATGTAACCAGCGGATATTATCATAATCAGCCCGCAACTACGGCTGTATTTACTTCGGACGGATGGCTGAAAACAGGCGACCTGGGTTTTATGAACAACGGCAGACTCGTTGTTACGGGCAGGATCAAAAATATCATTATCATCAACGGGCAAAATTATTACCCGCAGGACATAGAAAGGGTAGTGCAGGAAATTGAAGAAATTGGCCCGGGCAAAGTAGTAGCCTGCAGCTTGAGACATGCCACAGAGAGCAGGGATGAGCTGCTCGTTTTCCTGCTGTATAAAGATGCGTTGCCTAACCTGCTGCCATTGATAAATAAGGTCCGCACAAAGCTGCTTCACCAGTTGGGGATCGATGCCGGTAAAATTATCCCTGTCAGAAAAATATTCAAGACCACCAGCGGAAAAATACAGCATCATAAATTTGTGGAAGAATATGAAAGTGGCACATATGATGCGTTGTTGAGTGAAATAGCTGCATTACAGGCGCATGATCATATAGACATCCATGAAGGGGCTGCTACGGAAGACAGGATATTGCCGCTGGCACAGGTTTTATTTCCGGATCATACACTTCTGGTAACTGATAATCTGTTTGAGTATGGCCTTAACAGTTTAAAGGCCAACCTGCTGGTGCTTCGTTTGCAAAAGGCGCTTCATCTGCGTGTAAGTTTAAGTGATCTCTTTGAATATCCTACTGTAGCCGGTTTGGCAGTTGCGATACAGGCAAACGGCGTTCCGGATTTGCTGCCGCTGCCGCGTGTCGATAATCAGGCATTTTATGAAACGGCAGCACTCCAGAAGAAGTTCTGGTTTATGCAGCAGTTACCGGAAAACCAGGGTTTCCTGCATCTGTATAATGCCGATGAGATGATAGGTACACCCGACAGGAATGCGCTCACAAAAGCTTTTGATACCATCATAGACCGTCATGAAAGTTTACGGACTACTTTTCACTTGACTCCGGAGGGATTGTTGCAAAAAATACATGCAGCAGGAGAAGTCAGGTTTGCACTTATTGAACGGGATCTTCAACTGGCTGTTTCAAAAGAAGAAGCATTGCAGGAAGAAATAAAATGGCAGGTACAGCATGCATTTGACCTGGCGGCTGGCCCCTTGCTCCGCGGTGTTCTTTTCAGGATGGGAACCGACCGGTATGTTTTCCTGTTTATCATCCATCATATGGTTTGTGATGGATGGTCGATCGGAATTTTCAGAAAAGAATTTCTCTCACTATATGACTGTTATCATGCAGGACTTCCACCTGAATTGAATGAAGTTAAAAGCCAGTACAGGGATTTTTGCGCATGGCAGCAACAGAGAATGCAATTACCCGTAGCGGAGATACAAAAATCATACTGGAGAAATGTGCTGCTGGCTGCGCCTCCATTGCTCAGGCTCTCTGGTACACCTGCTGCACAACCGCAAACATATTGCGGCCGGTCAATATTATTGGGGTTGTCCCCGTCTTTGACAGAGAAAATATATACCTACAGTCATCAGAGAAATGTTTCCCTGTTTATAACATTGATTGCTGCGCTGCATGTGTTGTTCAGAAAATATACCGGGCGAAAAGATATGCTTTTCGGTACCGATGTTTCCGGAAGAACACATGAGGATCTGCTGGATAATATCGGTTTGTATATCAATACGATCATATTGAGAACGGCTTCCGATAGTGAAGATTCTTTTGAAAAGCTGACAGATAAAGTAAAACATACCGTACTCGGTGCTTTTGAGCATAGCGAATATCCCTTTGAATACCTGGCAGAAGAGCCGGGCATAAGACCGCCTATAGGGTCTCCTTCACTTTTTGATGTGCTGGTATTATTCCAGAATTTTGAACATGGTTTTTCTTTCGAACACAGTTATGCAGATCTGAAAATCAGCCCGGTAAAAACAACTGTTCATTCCAGTATGGTGGATCTGGAGCTGGAGTTCCGGGAAAAACATCATTCTCTGCAATTGAGTATCCGCTATAATTCAGGATTGTTTACAGACGGATTTATAACCACGATGGGTAACCGGTTTGTAAAGTTGCTGGAAGAGATGATGGATGCGCCTGCGCTACCGGTAGGGCAGGTGAATATGCTGGAGCCGGAAGAAGCAGTTCGAATGCTGGATATGTCCCGTGGGCCTGTTGTTGCGGCCCCTCCCTATGCATGTGTTCAGCAGTTTTTTGAAACAGCGGTGGCTGCATTTGGCGATCGCCCTGCCATTATATTTGAAGGAAAACAACTTTCCTATGATGTGTTGAATCGCCAAAGTAACAGGTTGGCACGATATCTCCGGCAGCGGCTGAATATCTCCAGCGAAGACAGAATAGGGGTGCTGTTACCCCGTAATGAGCAAATGATAGTGGCTTTGCTGGCAGTGTTGAAGTCCGGAGCAGCTTATGTGCCGATGGACCCAGATTTGCCCGCTGAAAGAATAGCGTTTATGGCAGCAGATGCCAATGTAAAGGCGATCGTTGTCAGTGATGTTGCTGCTTACACGGGAAAGACAACCAACCTGGAGATAATCCTGCTGAATGAAGGGTGTAGGAATGATATAGAAGAGGAAACCCATAATCTTCCACATTGGAATACGCCGGATGATCTGGCGTATATTATGTACACCTCCGGGTCAACAGGTCAGCCTAAAGGCGTGATGATCACACATCATGCGATGATGGATTATGTGCAGACATTTGCTGCCTATTTTTCCCTTGTTCCGGAAGATAATGTGATTCAGCAAGCATCCCTGTCTTTTGATACTTCTATTGAAGAAATTTTCCCGGCAATATGCAGCGGATCATCGGTGACCATATTGAAAAACGGGGGCCGGGATATAGAAGGAATCTTTACAGCAATAAAAGATCACAAAGCAACGGTGTTGTCAACAACGCCGTTGGTGATAAATGAACTGAACAAGGAAAGCCGGCGGCTGGAAGGGCTCAGGGTACTCATCAGCGGAGGCGATGAATTAAAGCCCTCCTATATTAGTCATCTTCTTGATTTTCCGGCGCTGGAAATCTATAATACATATGGACCTACAGAATGTACTATCTGTGCTACTTATGGAAAAATAAATGAAACAGGAGATGTATACAGTATTGGCCGACCAGTGGTGAACCGGGAAGTATATCTCCTGGACGATCGGCTGCAGCCGGTACCTGCCGGCATGCCCGGCGAAATTTATCTCGGCGGCGCCGGGCTGGCAAGAGGATATGTAAATCCCGGAGAAGATATGCTTCGTTTTATTAAGCATCCATTTCATGCCGGCGCTTTGTTGTTCAAAACAGGAGATATAGGAAGATGGCAGGACAATGGTACGATACAGTTCCTGGGAAGAAGCGATACGCAGGTAAAGATCAGGGGATATCGTGTGGAACTTGCAGAAGTGGAAGCGGCCATATGCCGGCAGCATAACGTAAAAGATGCAGTAGTGCTGGCACGAGAAAATCAGAACGGGGAGAAGTTCCTTGTGGCTTATGTTATTTTTACTCACGAAAACAAACCGGCGGATCTGCTCCGCAGTCTTCAGCATATATTGCCTTACTACGAAATACCTGCTGTTGTAGTTCCGATGAGCGCATTTCCTGCAACCGCCAATGGAAAAATTGACAGGAACGCGATGCCGGCTACAGACAATGTACAGACGGGTTACGATGCATCATTTGCTATGCCCTTGTCTGCAACGGAACAGCAACTTGCGGGGATATGGAGAGAAGTGTTGGGATACCCGCTTCCTGCATTGTACGATAACTTCTTTACGCTGGGGGGAGATTCCCTCAAGGCTATGCGGCTAGTTGCCGGCATTCTGGCGGCATTTGGTGTGAAACTGGAATTTAAGGATATATTCCTGCAGCCGGTCCTGACAGAAATGGCCGGCCTTATCCAGGGTAATGAGCAGGCGGAAGAGGACGGAATACTGCATGTGCCGGACAGTGATTATTACGATGTATCTGCAGCGCAGCAACGTTTATGGGTAATAGATCAGTTTGAGAAAGGATACCTGGGATCCAATATGACCTGGAGGCTCGATATCAGTGGTGCTCTTGACAAACAGGTGCTGGAAAGAAGCCTGCGGCTGATAGCAGCCCGGCATGAAAGTCTGCGTACTGTTTTTGTTCAGATAAACGGACGCCTGGTACAAAAAATATTACAGCAGGTAAGTGGCCTGGAATATCAGGATCTTAGTAATGATCCCGACAGCGAGAAGGTGATCCTGGAGATCATGGAGAAGGAAACAAAAACGCCTTTCGACCTGGAAGCAGGACCATTGCTGAGGGCGAAACTGCTACAGCGAAACAAGGAAAAATACGTCTTGTTGTTGTCGATGCATCATATTATTTCGGATGCCTGGTCTATGAAAATTTTCATCCGGGAACTGCTTGTCTTTTACGAGGCGGGTAAGAATAATATTGCTGACCCGTTGCCGCCAATGCAGTTGCAATACCGGGATTTTACCACCTGGAAAAACAAAGCAGATCTTACTGCTGACTGGCAGGACGCAAAAACGTACTGGATGCGTCAGTTTGAGAAAGGCGTTCCGGTGCTGGAATTACCGACAGATTTTCCCAGACCGGCTACAAAAACATTTAACGGAGACAGTCTGCATTTTGCCCTCACAGATGGCCAATACAGCTCCTTAAAACAGCAGGCACATAAAAACGATACTACACTCTTCGTTACCCTGTTATCCGCATTGGTAACGCTGCTTCACAAATATACCGGCCAGCAGGACATAGTAATCGGAACGCCGGTGGATGAACGAAACCATCATCAGTTAGCGGATCAGATCGGGCTGTATATAAATATGCTTCCTCTCAGATGTCAGATCGACAAAGATCATTCTTTCGGACAGCTACTGACTGCCGTTAAAGAAATTGTGGTGAATGGACTGATGCATCGTGATTATTCCTTCGGACGCTTGCTGGAAGAAGTGCCCATACAGTATAATCAGGGGAGGGCACCGCTGTTTGATGTGATGATGGTTTTTCTGCAGGAAGAAGAAACCGGTGGAGTGATCCATGCTCCTGATGGATTATTGATAGAGAAATATCCGGTACCAGTATCCGTAACACAATTTGATCTGACCTTTATTTTTATACAGTCTGCTGAAAAATTATCCGTTACCATTGAATATAATACCAACCTGTTTACTGCCGCGAGAATAAAGCGGATGGGCGATAATTTCCAACAACTGATCTCCGTTGTGCTCACGGGGGGTACTACGCCTATACGTCATCTTTCTTATATCAGTCTGCAGGAGCAGGAAATGCTCCGGGCTTTTAATAATACACACTTCCGATATCCGGAGGGCCATACGTTGTTGACGCTTCTGACGGATCAGGTAAATAAAACGCCGGATGCGATAGCGCTGGTCTGCAGGGAAAGACAGTTTTCCTTCATGGAGCTGAATGATGCTGTTAACCGGTTGTCGCACTACCTGATACATACCTGGTCGGTAAAAGCGCCGGATATAATCGGCATTATGCTTGACCGTTCGGAGAAATCGGTCATCACGTTATTGGCTATATCTAAAACAGGGGCCTGCTTCGTAAATATTGACCATACACTTCCGGAGGCCAGAGTAGCCTATATCATACAGGATGCCGCGCCTAAGCTGCTTCTCCTGGAAGCTGGTCTTGCCGGAAAAGCGGCAGGCTATACGGGCACCGTGATTGATATTGACGCGGTGGATCTGGTAGGTTATGATACAACTGAACCGGCGGTACCTTTTGTACCTGAAGATCTTTGTTATATCGTATATACTTCCGGTTCAACCGGTAATCCAAAAGGAGTATTACAAACGTTCCGCATGATGTTCAACCTCACGCTGTGGGACCTTTATGGCTCGCAGTTGGGATGGGGGCTGTCACTGCTGCAATACGCCTCTTTCAGTTTCGATGCATCCTATCACGATGTTTTTTTCAGTCTTTCTTCCGGAGGGAAAATTTTTCTTATCCCGGAAAATATGCGGTTGAACTTCCCTGTGTTGAAGGATTATATCACACAACAGGGTATTGAGATTATTTCTTTCCCGTTTTCAGTGCTGAGTCAGTTCTTCAGTCAGGTAGATGACAATGGATTTGGGCTGGTAAAACATATTATTTCCACTGGTGAACAATTGCTGGTAGGCGCGGGATTAAAGAGTGTGTTGAAAAAGTATCCGCATATTTATCTGCACAATTTTTACGGGCCATCCGAAACCCATGTAGTTACAGCCTATCTGGCAGATCCGGCGCGTCCGGACCTGATGTTGAGGCCACCGATAGGCAAGCCGATTTTCAATTCAGATATACATATTCTTGATGCGGATGTACAGCCGGTGCCTGTTGGCGTACCGGGAGAGATACACATCGGAGGAGATAATCTGGCTCCCGGTTATCTCCGTCTTTTGTCAATGACCAAAGAAAGATTTGTTAACATACATGTTCATGGCAGGGAGATACCGGTATATCGTTCGGGCGATATTGGTTACTGGCTGGATGACGGCAATATCATCTTCACGGGCAGAAAAGATAAACAGATAAAGATCAGAGGCCATCGTATTGAGCCGGCTGAGACAGAAATATTACTGTTAAAACATGAGGCAGTAAAAGAAGCGATTGTGCTCACGGACAAAAACAGCCGGGGGGAATATGTACTGCTGGCTTTTTACATATTAAAGCAGGAGTTCCGTGGGAGTGAAGAATATAATGCTGCGGCGTTGAAAAATTATCTCGCCGTTTACCTGCCGGATTATATGCTGCCTTCGAGGCTGGTATGTCTCGACACTTTCCCTCTTACGCCAAATGGAAAGGTGGATACTGCGTTATTAATCCGGGAACAGGAAAGTGCATCAGTGGTGGCTGTTATAAATAATGAACCGGTTAGCAGGCAGCAACAGAAGCTGGCGATGATCTGGGATGAAGTACTTCGTTGCGGCCCCGTGCATCCTGATGACAACTTTTTTGACCTTGGTGGACATTCGCTGAATGCAACAGCTGTTGTTACCAGAATACATTACAGGCTGAATAAAAAACCGGATTTACGGTCTGTGTTTGCCTATCCCACTATCCGTAAACTGGAGCAGCATATTGCGCATCTGCCGGAGGAAAACAGCCCCGTTATTCCAGCCGCATTGGCTGCAGATGCGTATGAACTGTCTTTTGCACAACAGGATTTCTGGATATTGGACCGGTATGAAAAGAATCTGACTTCCGCGCATAATATGTCATCTGCTTATAGATTCGGGAATGACTTTAATCCGGAGTTGTTCTGCCGCGCATTTATTGAGGTGGTGAAACGACATGAAATATTGAGGACTACCTTTTTTACGAAGGATGATAAGCCATGGCAAAAGGTACACTCATATGCAGAAAGCGGAATTGTATTGCATCCGGAAGACTGGAGAACACGTGACAATGCAGCGCAGGATCTGGAAACGTTGATCATGCAGGAACAGTTGCAGGCGTTTGACCTGGAGAAAGGGCCGCTGCTGAGCGCGCGGCTGCTGCAGACAGCGGATGATTCCTTCGTTTTTATCTTTACTATTCATCATATTATCTCTGATCAATGGTCAACTGCTGTGCTGTTCAAAGATATGGTCACCGCATATGATGCCATTGCACGGGATGATGAATACACTTTACCGCCGTTACGGATACATTATAAAGATTATGCCGGATGGCAGAACAAACTGTTTGCTGCCGGTGCCTGGAATAAAAGCGGCGATTACTGGCTCGATCAGTTTGGTGAGGATGTGCCGGTGCTGGAATTGCTCACTGACTATCCCCGTCCTGCGGTGAAAAGTTTTTCCGGTAGCATGGAAATGCTGCACCTGGACGCTGCTCATACCCTGGCATTGGTCAACATAGGACGCCGGATAAGGAGCTCTGTATTCATGACGTTGTCGGGTGTTGTAAATGCTTTGCTGATGCGGTACACAGGGCAGGAAGATATTGTGCTGGGAACTCCTGTGGCAGGCAGGGATCATTACGACCTGGAAGAGCAGGTAGGTTATTATGTAAACAAACTGGCCATTAGGACAAGGTGCAGCAGAAACGACAGTCTGAAAAATATTTTATTGAGTATGAGGGAAGCGATGCTGGAAGCATTTGTACACCAGGGATATCCTTTTGTTAAGCTGGTGGCCGACCTCGGATTGGAAAGAAATCCCAGCCGCTCTCCGTTGTTCGATGTAATGGTAGTCATGGAGGAGGTAGACGACGACCTGTTACAATTAGCGAAATTCCCTGTTGAAGTGATAGCTCCACAAACAATTGCCGCCGTATTTGATCTGCTGTTCAGATTTGTATTTAAAAACGGAATGGTAACGATTGTAATAGAGTACAATACAGACCTGTTTAAAAAAGAAACCATCATTGAACTGAAAGAAGACCTGCTCCAACTGATCTCTCAACTGATCAGCAATGACCAGGTGCTGTTGTCTGATATCCGTTTTCATGCTGATGCAGACGCAGATGTGGATGCGAGGGCTTTCATGCAATAGTGGTGTGTCTGCTGTCTTATTATTTTTAATCATCGACCTATGGACAAAAAAATAATACATACGGTTTTCGAAGAAAGAGCCAAAGCGTATCCTGATAATATTGGTATCCGAAAAGGCACCAGCGAAATAACTTACGGGGAGCTGAACATAGCTGCCAACAGGCTCGCTCATTTCTTAAGAAGTATTTCCTGGCACGGAGATAAAATCACCGGTGTACTGATGGACCCTGGTATCGAACAGGTAATGTCTATGCTGGCAGTTTTCAAGGCAGGCGTCATATATCTTCCGTTATCCAACGACTTTTCCGATGTAAGATTCAGGCAGATATTTGACAGCTCTTTTCCGCCGGTGCTGATCGTGCAGCAGGAAGCTGAAAAACGCGTATGCGAGCTGCAGAACAGGATAGGTACCTGGGTGGACTACCTGGTGGTGATGGATGAATCGTACGGCTTTACGGTGCAGCATCGCCTGAATGAGGAATATCACCCGATGATAATTGATACCGGAATGCTGCGTGCAGATAATCCTGAACTGATTTCCAGCGGAGAAGATGGAAACTATATATTCTATACATCCGGGTCATCCGGTCATCCTAAAGCTATACTCGGAAAACAGGAAAGCCTGAGTCATTTCATTCATTGGGAAATAAAGGAATTTGGGATCGACAGCAGGCACAGGGTGAGCCAGCTTACGCAGATTACCTTCGATGCCTCCCTGCGGGATATACTCACGCCGCTTTGTTCCGGAGGAGTGCTTTGTATTCCGCCGGAAGCAACAAGACAGCAGCTACATCAACTGATTCAGTGGATCATATCTGAAAAAATAAGCCTGATACATTGTGTTCCTTCCCTGTTCAGAGCGATTACAAAGGAAATGCAGAAAACCAGCGGTACCGGATATAATTTCCCGGATCTCAAATATATTTTGCTGGCAGGTGAGGTGCTCTACGCACGTGATGTATTGCAGTGGCGCGGGCTGGCGGGAGAAAATACGGCGTTGGTTAACCTGTACGGAGCTACGGAAACAACGCTGATAAAAGTGTTTGAACGGATAGGGGAAGTAAGCGGGGACACCGCTACAATATTGCCTGTGGGCAAACCTATTGACAATACTTCTGTAGTAATATTAAACGGGAAAAATATCTGCCGGCCGGGGGAAATCGGAGAAATCTACATCAAAACACCATTTGTATCAAAAGGTTATTACGGTAATGAATCACTGACAAAACAGGTGTTTGTTCAGAATCCGCTGGTGGCGGACAGAGAGGATATTGTGTATAAGACCGGAGATCAGGGACGCTATCTGAAAGATAAACGGATAGAAGTACTTGGGCGTCTTGATGATATGATAAAGGTAAACGGGGTAAGAGTAGAGTTAAGTGAAATAGAGCAGGCGGTATTAAAGAAAGAGGGTATTGAACAAGCAGTCGTTAAAGCACATAAGAACAGTGATAATCAACAGGAGATCATCTGTTACTATACCGGCGCAAACGTTGGCAGAGATGAATTGAGAGCCCATCTTGAAACATTGTTGAACAGGAATATTCTTCCTGGATATCTTATTCAGATGAAGGAATTTCCGCTTACTTCCAATGGAAAAATAGACCGGCGTTCGTTAACCCTCAATAAAGGTTTTTTGATGAACGACCTGGAGTTTAAGGCACCTGTCAATGATACCGAAGTAGCGCTTGAAAAAATATGGACCGGCATACTGGGGATGAACAAGATGAGCAGGGATATTTCTTTTTTTCAGGTAGGAGGCCACTCGCTGAGGGCTGTTCAACTGGCTTCCCGTATCTCCGTTGAATTGGGTGCAGCGCTGAAAATTATGGATATCTTTAGTCATCCTACTATTCAGCAACAGGCGGAATTAATACTAACATTGTCGGAAGGAAATACCGCAACAGTTACCAGAACCGGGGAACAACAATACTATGATGTATCAAACGGCCAGCTCAGATTATGGCTGCAGCATCAACAGCAGGAAGCAGGCGATGTATACAATATTCCGGTGGCCTACCGGTTAAAAGGACCACTCAACACCAGTATACTGCAAAACGCATTATTGGAAGTGATCAACAGGCATGAAAGTGCCCGTACGACTTTTGCCTTTGTTGACGGAGAACTGAAACAGGAAATAAAACCAGCAGCATATTTTAGCTTCAGTCTGGATGCGATAGAACCAGAATCATCTGATAATCCGGAGGCAGCGCTGGCGAAAATATTACAGGAAGAAAGCGCGGTGCCTTTCGACCTGAAAACGGGACCATTGCTCCGGTTTAGCCTTTATCGTACCGGCAATGATGAACATGTGCTGTCTTTTATTATGCATCATATTGTATGCGATGGTTGGTCGATGGAGATCATATTTAAAGAGATAATATTATTGTATAATGCAGGTTTAAAGAAAACAGATCCGCTGTTGCCTTTGACTACGCTGCAATACAGGGATTATGTTGCCTGGCTGAGTGAACATCTTTCGCAGCACCATGAAGGGTACAGCAGGTACTGGAAAAATCAGTTCAGCAGGCCGGTGGCGCCGGTGCAGCTACCGGCAGATTTCCCCCGTCCTCCGAAACAAACATTTAATGCTGCGATGTATGCGTTTGCCGTTGATCAGGATATGGTAGCACAACTCCGGGAAATGAGTATGCAGTGCGAAGTAACGGTTTCCGATATATTGCTTGCTGCGTTCTATATGCTTCTTTATATCCGTACGGGTCAGCAGGAAATAGTAGTTGGTATTACCGTAGCCGGAAGGGAGAAAAGGGAATGGGAGGATATGGTTGGCTTTTTCGTCAACACGCTTCCGCTGCTGGTCAGGTTTAACAACGAAAATACCTTTGAACAATTGTTGTCAACAGTCAAGCATGTTGCGATGGAGGCTTATGCACGGCAACTGTATCCTTTTGATAGTATTGTAACCGACATCAATGCTCCGGTGGACCGCAGCCGTAATCCACTTTTCGATGCAGGATTCCATTTTTACAATATTGATTCGCTGTTCGATGTTGCATCGATTCAACTGGAAGATGGTACGCAACTGTCGGAACTGGATACCGGCCACCGATCGGTGAAAAGTGATATTTGCTTAAAGGCGGTGCTATTGCAACAGCATCTTGAATGCTACTTTGAATACAATAAGGATATATTCAGAGAATCTACCGTGGCTTCGCTGGCAGAAGACCTAATTTTTGTCCTGAACAATATATTACGGCATCCCCATCAGCAAATGGGAGATATAGCCACCTCCTATGCCTCGCGTAAATTAAATGGACAGGAAACGGCGAGGGAACATGTCCGCTTACGCAATCTGCAGCGTTTAATGAAATCATGATCACGCTGTAACAAACCATAGCGTGATAAATACTTCAGAGATCAATATGGAGCAATCTAATCAAACTTATGCGTTGTCTCCGCAGCAAAAGCGGTCCTTCCAGCTTATGCGCAGCGGTGGCGATTATTATGGACAGTGTACCGTCAGCATTGAAGGCTCGCTCGATACTACGAAATTCATGCGCTGCCTGGATAAACTGGTGGAACGACATGAAATACTGCGCACCGTGTACCGTGTTCAGGATAACAATGCCTATCCCATCCAGGTAGTAGAACCCTTCCAACCGGGTTATCTGCAACATATGCAGGTATTACAGGCGGAACTGCAGGAGGAATCTGCCCAACAGCACCAACTGACCCTTCGTCTTCCGCTGCTGGCAACAGACAGCGTTTCCCTCCTGAATATCGTTTCAGAACTCGCACGACTATACGCAGATGAAGACGTAAGCGATATCTCCCTGCAATATGGGCAATTTGCAACATGGCAGCAGGAACTATTGGACATGCCGGAAGAGGAGGGACGTGCGTTCTGGAAAGAACACGACGTTGCTTTGTTTTCTTCCGAAATATTTCCCTACGGGAGAATATCCGCGGCAGCACCGAATATACAGGTAATGGAATCGGCTGTGGACGCAGGATTGAACGAACAGATCCTGCAGTTTTGCGAAAGGCATGCATGTAATACGGAGTCATTTTTAGCTGCTTGTTTCGCCGGGTTACTTCATCGGTATACCCGCGGCGCAATTCATTTCGGATATGTGATAAATGAGCGGGATTATGCGCCCCTGTTGTCTGGTATCGGAAATATGTCCAGGACATTGCCTTTTCATCTTCCGGTGGCAGAAGGCGCAACGTTTACAACATTGCTCGCCGGATCCAGAGAGCTGTATGGAAGCATACTCACCTGGAAGGAAGGATTTGATCCGGTGATTACTACAAACGAAGACAGGCCCGCCTATTACGCGGGCTATGAATATCTCGACTGCCGTGAAAAAATAAAAACACAGGAGGTTAATTTTGAGATTGGACAGTTGTTGGTCAAAAATGAAAATTTTGTTGTAAAAGCATTTGCACAGATATATGAAAAAGGGTTGTATATCAACTGGTATTTTGATGAAAACCATATTACATCTACTGCAGTAGCTATCCTCCGCAATCAGTTGCTGGCATTTGTCAGTAATGTGCTGGCAGATCCCGATCAGGCAGTTGGCCTCGTCAGTATTCTCTCCGGCGAAGAACGTACGTTGATGATGGAAAAGCTCAACTTTGCAGTGCAGCAGGAGCCAATAGAAGCCCTTGTACCTATGCTGCGTGAGCAGGCGGGACGCTATGCTGATGAGCCGGCGCTGATATTTGCCGGTGGAGTGCTCAGCTACAGGGACATACATGAAATGTCAGATCAACTGGCATATTATCTTATTCATGAACAGGGAGTCCGACCCGGAGATCATGTAGGATTGTTAATGGGTAGGTCTGAATGGACCGTTATCGGTATACTCGGCATACTAAAGGCAAGGGCGGCATTCATTCCATTGGAATTTAATTATCCGGCCGACAGGGTGAAATATATTGTGGAGGATAGTGGCGCTGTTGTGTGGCTGGCAACAGACGCTTCATTGTTCAATGATTTTGATATAGCACATCTCCGCGGGATATCACTGCCGGATCAATGGGCACTGATAAAGCAATCACCTGTGGATACCGTTGGTCAGGTGTATAGTGATGATGATGTTGCTTATATAATTTATACTTCGGGCACAACGGGCAAGCCCAAAGGCGTTAGGGTTGGCGTACGCAGTTTCTCCAACTATGTGAACTGGGCTAACCGGTACTACTTTGAGAATGCAGCCGGTCAGCCATTTGCATTTTTCACGTCCTTATCGTTTGATCTGACGCTGACCAGTATTTTTTCGCCACTATTGCGTGGCAGTGCCATTGTAATTGTTGAAGCAGCGGAAATGTCGGATGCGCTGACTACTATATTCCGCCCCGGGTCAGGCATTCATACGGTGAAGTTAACGCCCTCACATATCAGTATGTTGAGTAGCTGCGGTATCCTGTCAACGGATGTAGCGTTGGCCATTGTAGGAGGGGAAGCACTTACCGGGGAACAGGTTGGGCTGCTTAGAAAACTGAACCCGCAACTCCGCATATTCAATGAATACGGCCCTACGGAAGCCACGGTAGGTTGTATTGTAAAAGAAATAAAATCAGCAGATGAGAAGATAACAATCGGACATCCTATTGTAAATGCTGATATATACATAGTGGATGAATCTATGCAACTGCTGCCTGTAGGTGTAACAGGGGAGATCTGTATCGGGGGAGAGGTGCTTGCGCATGGATATTTGAATGCAACGGATGCAGACAACGGAAAATTCAGAGAGAATCCTTTCCGGCCCGGCACGCGTTTGTACAAAACGGGAGATGCAGGCAGGTGGCTGGAAACGGGGGACATTGACTATATAGGTCGTATCGACCGGCAACTGAAAATCCGGGGATATCGCATTGAACCCGCTGAAATCGAAGAAGTGTTGCTGCGCTTTGAGGGAATCAAACAGGTAACAGTGGTGGCTACGGGCGCTGATCGCTCCCGCCTGACGGCTTACTATGCAGGGCCTGCTGTACCGGATGATGGGGATATTATCTCCTTTCTAAAACGTTATCTCCCGGTGTATATGATTCCGGGCTACTATGTCCGGCTGGACGCGTTTCCGCTTACAAGCAATGGTAAGGTAGACTATAGCGCATTGCCAGATCCTGCTACATACTACAGCCGTAAATCGTTGTATCAGCCTCCACATACATTGCTGGAATGGCAGCTTACAAAGATGTGGCAGGAAGTAATGGAAGAAAAGAGGATCGGCATCAACGATAACTTTTTTGAACTTGGAGGGCATTCCATCAGGGCTATCCGCATTATATCCAGGATATATAAGGAATTACATGTGAAAATGTCATTGAGGGAATACCTGAGTAATCCAACTATCCGAGAGCTGTCGGCATATATATCTACACTCGGAAAAAGCGGCTATCGACCTATAGTTGCCGTGGAGAAAAGCGATGTATATCCGCTTTCTCCTGCCCAGAAGCGGTTATGGGTGCTGGATCAGCTAGATGGACAGACCGGCGCCTATAACATGACGGTGGCCTATACCATCCATGGAGCACTGCAACCGGAAATATTAAAACAAACTTTCGCCGAAATCATTTCCAGGCATGATAGTTTGCGTACCACCTTTTCCACGGATAAGGATGAACCGGTGCAGGTTATTCATCCCTTCTCCGAAGATCGGATGGACTGGGAATACATAGCATTTGAGGGAGAAGAAAATCCCGGTGATGAAAACTCACCGGTAAGACGATGGATAGAAGGTAGCGCAATAACGCCTTTTAATCTATCGACCGGCCCATTGCTGAGGGTGCGTATGGCGCGTTTGTCGGACAACGAGCACTTGTTTGCATGTACCATGCATCATATTATTTCGGACGGATGGTCTTTACGGATATTGATGAATGAAGTCCGGGAATGCTACGAATGCCTGATAGATAACCGGGAGATTCCCTGGCAGTCCTTATCTGTTCAATACAAAGATTACGCTGCATGGCAGCATCAGCAGTTGCAACTGGAAAGTCATGCCGTGCATAAAGCATACTGGCTGGAGCAGTTCGCTGACGATTTGCCTGTGTTGGATATACCAGCCAGCTATCCGCGTCCGGCGGTGAGGTCGGGTAAGGGCGGCGCTTTTCAGCTGGTGATAGATGCAGCGACTACTGCGCAATTGAAAGCATATGCTGAGAAAAAGAGCGCAACAGTGTTTATGGTGCTGCTGACAACGCTCGATGCCTTGCTATATAGATATACCGGGCAGAACGACTTTGTAATAGGCGTACCTGTTGCCGGAAGAGAGCTCGATGAGCTTGCAGGGCAGGTGGGATTCTACCTGAATTTGCTGGCGCTCCGTACACATATCGGTGAAAATGACAACTATGCGCAGTTGCTCGAAAAAACAAGAGAAACCACATTGTCGGCTTTTGCGCACCAGGCGTATCCTTTTGATATGTTGGTGAATCAGCTTAATCCTGACCGCGATATCAGCAGGTCGCCGCTGTTCGATATCCTGCTGTCTTTTGACAATACATCTATAGAAAACAGTGACCTGTCCGGCCTGGGCAACGCCGTAATACAGCCCTTTACACTGAACAGCCGGAGTAACAAGTATGATCTTGCATTTTATTGTTATGAATATGCGGGAGAATTGCAGGCAAATATTGAATTCAGCCGCGATCTTTTCAGCGATGCTTATATAGAAAGACTTTCCCGTCATTTTGTGGCGATGATGAAGGCTGGTATTGAGAATGACAGTGTATCCATCCATCGTATTTCATACATGGGTGAAGAGGAGCAGCGAAGATTGATTGAAGTATTGAATAAGACGGAGGTAACATATCCGCGGGACATTACTATAAAAGAACTTTTTGAAAAAATGGCGGCCGCCTGTTCCGATAAGGTAGCTGTATGGGACGGAGCGGAAACATTTACCTATGAACAAATAAATAAACAGTCAAACCGTATTGCCCGTTTGCTTCAACAGAAGGGAATAGGCAAAGGTGACCTGGTGGCATTGATGACAGATCGGTCAGTACTGATGATAACCGGTGTGTTGGGCATTGTGAAGGCCGGCGCTGCCTGGGTGCCGGTAGATCCGGAGTATCCTGCAGACAGGATCCGGTTTATACTGGAAGACAGCCGTTGTGCTTTGTTGTTGACGGACCAGGAACCGCTGCTGTCAGGCATTGCGGCGGTTGTTATCTCACCTGAAAATATTGATGGACAATTACAGTCATTTGATACGGCTGATATTTCAGGAGGTGCAGCGCCGGAAGATGCAGCCTACGTGATTTATACTTCGGGTTCCACCGGCACGCCCAAAGGTGTGATGGTCCGGCATTTCAATCTCATGAATTTTTTCACGGCCATGGATGCATCACTGGGACTGGATGCCGGTGATACATTGCTGGCTATAACGTCTATCTCTTTTGATATATCCATACTGGAACTTTTCTGGACACTGTGCAGGGGAACCGGCATTGTGATAAAAAAGGAGATACGTCAGGTAGAGGACTTCAATATTTTCCTGAAGAGCAGCGATAAAATCCGGATGGAATTCAGTCTTTTCTTCTTTGCCAGTTACCAGGAACAGGCAGAAGATAAATACCGGTTATTGTTTGATGCCGTGGAATTTGCCGATAACAACGGCTTTGAAGCAGTATGGACGCCTGAAAGACATTTCCACCAGTTTGGAGGAATCTTTCCCAACCCTGCTGTGATCAGCGCGGCTATTGCAGCAAAAACGCATCATCTGAATATCCGCGCAGGAAGTCTTGTCCTGCCTTTGCATGATGTAGTGCGTGCTGCCGAAGAATGGGCAGTAGTAGATAATATATCAGGAGGAAGGGTATCTCTGTCTATGACCTACGGTTGGCATGCGGATGATTTTGTGTTTAACCCTGAAGCGTTTGCAGACCGGAAAGCACAGATGTATACGCAGATCGAAGCGTTTAAGACACTTTGGAAGGGAGGACTTCTGCACAGGAAAAACGGGCTGGGTAAAGAGATTGCTATAAAGATATTCCCCGCGCCTGTGCAAACAGATATACCAGTCTGGCTAACAAGTTCGGGAAGCGCTGATACCTTCAAGCGTGCAGGAGAAATCGGCGCCAATATTCTTACGCATTTTCTCGGGCAGGACCTGGAAGAGCTGGATAAGAACATCCGTCTCTATAAACAGGCGTTGGCAGACAATGGGCATTCTGTGGAAAAAGCCCGTATTTCTATCATGCTGCATACCTTCCTGGGAGAAGATATGGAACAGGTAAGACGTGAGGTGGAAGCGCCTTTCAAAGAATACCTGTTATCCAATGCTGATCTCCGGCAACGTATCACCGCCACCCTTAACAGGGATCAGGAGAGTAAAGAAGAAACCAGTGAATGGTGGAAAGAAGTAGCGCAACTGGCATTTGACCGTTATTGGCAAACCGCTGCATTGCTGGGTACGCCCGATTCCTGCGACAGCATTGTACAGCAGCTTGCTGCTGTGGGTGTGACAGAAATAGCCTGCCTGATAGATTTTGGAATAGCGCATGATAAAATAATGGAGGGATTAAAAACGCTTGCCATCTTTAAGGAAAACTATAGCGGAGGTAGTCAGGATACCAACAAGCCTGCCATCACGGTACTTCAAACCACTCCCTCCTTATTGAAAAATCTGTGGGCGGATAATAATT
Organism: Chitinophaga sp. 01L420; assembly: GCF_056399985.1. Taxonomy (NCBI): domain Bacteria; kingdom Pseudomonadati; phylum Bacteroidota; class Chitinophagia; order Chitinophagales; family Chitinophagaceae; genus Chitinophaga; species Chitinophaga sp. 01L420. The sequence goes on along the minus strand of NZ_JBFTSK010000029.1, from coordinate 68,438 downwards.
CCAGGTTATTTCTACAATCACTGAAGAAAATAATTGCCGGCGGCGAAGCCTTGCCGGAAGAACTATTGCGTGACCTTCACGCCGGCACAAATGCAACAGTGTATAACGTATACGGACCTACGGAAACAACTATCTGGTCAACGGTTGCGCGGCTTGCTCCGCATGAACCGGTTAATGCCGGCCGGCCGGTAGCCAATACGCTCATTTACGTGCTGGATATGCACATGAATCTTGTACCGGAAGGCATTCCCGGAGAAATATATATAGGAGGCGAAGGGGTGGCGGCAGGATATCTTTACAGGGAAGAGCTGACCCGGGAGCGGTTTGTTCCGGATCCGTTCCGGAAACTTTCACCCGGGCTGTTGTATCGCACGGGAGATATCGGAAGATGGCAGAACGGTAACCTGGAGATCATCGGCCGTACCGATAACCAGATTAAATTAAGAGGATATCGTATTGAGCTGGGTGAAATAGAAAAGGTATTGCTGAAACATCCGGCTGTAACTGAAAATGCCGTTATCCTGGAAAAAGGACCCGATGGCAGTCCCTTTATCAGCGCTTACTGCGTAATGAAAGACGGCACAGTTACCGACGAACTGCGTTCTTTTTTGCTGGATAAACTACCCGGTTATATGGTGCCGGCACAATTCACAGCAACAAATAAACTACCCCTGACGCCTAACGGAAAAACCGATCGGAAAGCGTTGGCGGCACTACGCACAGGTAAACAGGATAATAAAGGGCATCAGGAGCCCCGTAACGATAAGGAGATCCTGCTGGCAGGTATCTGGAAAACAGTCTTTAACAGGGAGGAAATCGGCATCTACGATGATTTCTTTGAAATGGGAGGAGACTCCATCAAAGCTATACAGATTCTTTCACGCCTGCAGGTAGCTGGTTATAAACTGGAGCTGCGTAATATTCTCCAGTATCCTTATATCAGTGATCTCGCCACTATACTGAAGAAAACGACCAGGGTGGCAGACAATGCCCCTGTAACGGGAAAAGTACCTCTTACGCCTGTGCAGCACTGGTTTTTCGAACTGCCGAGAAAACAGCGGCATCACTATAATCAGGCGGTGGTACTGCAACTGGATATGGGGGCGGATGTGGAGATGATGAAAGCCATCTTCTCAAAAATACAGGCGCATCACGATGCACTCCGGCTGGTTTTTGCAGTGAATGAAACCAGGGTGACTTCATTCAATAACCTTGTCAGTATGCCACTGGATATGCACTTTCAGGATCTGCGTTCCGTGGTTAACCCGGAAGAGCAGTTGCAGGAAAGTATTGAACAGTTGCAGGCAGGCATAGATCTGGAAAACGGACCGCTGATGAAACCGGGACTATTCCTGTTGGCATCACGCAGCGTACTGGTAATCGTGATACATCACCTGGTGATCGATGGCATCTCCTGGCGCATATTATTTGAAGATATAAACAGCCTGTATCAACAGTATAAAACCGGAGCTGTACTGACACTTCCGGCAAAGACAGATTCTTATAAACATTGGGCCGGAAAATTACAGGAATACAGCAACGGCCGGAAACTACTGGAACAGAAAGCATTCTGGCGTTCGCAGGAAGAAAATGCCATTTCCGCCTTTGCGACTGATCACCCGTCAGGAATAAATACCGGAAGAACGGCAACCCGCCTTTCTTTCAATTTAAGCGCAGGCGAAACGCAACAACTACTTACACAAGCCAACAAAGCATTCAATACAGAGATCACTGAAATCCTCGTGACATCACTTGTTATTGCCATGGCAAAAGTATTTGGCCGCGCCGAAGTATTGCTGGCAATGGAATCACATGGCCGCGAACACCAATGGGAAGATGTGGATATATCAAGAAGTGTGGGATGGTTTACCAGCTTGTATCCGCTGTTGATTACCGTTGACTCCGGGCTGGACATGGGGCATATTATCAAGGCCGTAAAGGAACAGATGAGAGCAGTCCCCGACAAAGGAATGGGATACGGCGTACTCAGGTATCTTACCGATCCGGCAAATAAAAGCGATATGCATTTTACACAGCAGCCACAAATATGTTTCAATTACCTGGGACAGTTTGCAACTGACCTGGATAACTCCTTTTTCAGGGTGGAAGGTGATGAAGGTTTCCTCAGTGATCCGGATGATGAGAGGGATTTTGAACTTGAAATCACCGGGATTGTCGTTACCAACGAACTACAGATGACAGTCATCTACCCTCAGCAACGATATGAATCAGCCACCATGAAATTATTCATGACCACTTACCAAAGCTGTCTGCAACAGATGGTGGCCTATTGTACTGGCAGAACAGCCACCGAATTGACGCCCAGCGACCTTACCTACAAAGGGTTGTCAATGGAAACGCTGGATACCATTAATGAGCTTTTCAATTAAAACAGCCGGCCATGACCGCGAAAAACAACATCCAGGATATTTACTCACTGACACCTATGCAGCAGGGGATGCTTTTTCATGCACTGCTGCATGGAACAACAGCCACTTACTTCAAGCAGAAGTCATATCGCCTCAGGGTAAGTCTTGATGTAGCAGTAGTACAGAAAAGTGTACAGGAGCTTTCACGCCGGCATGATGTATTGAGGGCCGCTTTCATCCACGAGAATCAACCCCGGCCACTGCAGGTGATTCTCCGCGAGCGTGAAATCGGATTTACTTATGTTGATTTATCCGGTGAGAACGCATCCCGCTTACCGACAGCAATAGCTGATTATAAACGTACTGACCGGGAGATGGGATTTGACCTGGTAAAGGGGCCGCTTATGCGGATATCATTGCTTAAAACAGACGTATCGGAATATGAGTTCATCTGGAGTCATCATCATATTTTAATGGATGGCTGGTGTACCAACATCATCATCGGGGAATTTTATGAGATATACGACGCTTTCCTGCACAACCGGCCGTATGTATTGGACACGCCCGTACCTTTCGGCAGATATATCTCCTGGTTGCAGGAACAGGACAGCGTACGCTCCGGACAATACTGGAATGAATACCTGCAGGGATTCGATTCTCCTGCTTCTTTACCACGCCGGTACCATGGAGGTGGAAGTGAAACCGTGTATGAAAGAGAAGAAATTACATGTGCACTTGATCAGGAAACAACGCAGCGGTTTACCGCTGTAGCAGCTACCAGCCGGCTGACAGTGTATACCGTCTGCCAGGCAATATGGGCCATACTGTTATCTAAATATAGTCGTTGCAATGATGTGGTATTTGGTAGTGTGGTATCTGGCAGACCCGCAGGCATCCCCGGTATTGAAAAAATGATCGGGCTTTTTATCAATACGGTTCCGGTACGTATACAATATTCCCCCAACGAGCGCTTCTCTGATCTGCTGAGCCGTGTTCAGGAAAGGTCATTTGAAAGCGAACCGCATCACTATTTCTCGCTGGCTGATATTCAGGCGGCCAGTTCCATGAAGCAGGAATTGGTTGACCATATTATGGTTTTTGAAAACTTCCCGACAACTGATAGCCAGGGAGAAGATAAGCTTGCGGAGATAGCTGTTCAGATAGGGGAAGAGGAAGTGTTTGAGCAAACAAACTATGACCTGAATGTTATTATACATCCCGGCGATGCTTTAAAAATTGTACTCCAGTTCAACCGGCTGGTATATGACCCGGAAGAAATCCGTCAGGCCGGCAGTTCTTTTATCAGCATCGCACAGCAGATAGTGGGGAATCCCGACTGTAGCATCAGCGATCTGACACTTACCGCCAAAAAGGAACATAACAAGCCTCCCGCAACTACTGCTGTATATATACTCGATGATCAAAACAATATACTGCCGCCGGGCATAGTAGGAAAAATAGCTATCGGAGAAACGGATACGGCAGGAACATATGGTCTGACCGGTGACTGGGGAAAATCCCTGCAGGATGGATCTGTTGTATATCTTGGCCCGGGAGGGTCAGAAGTAAAGATCAGAGGTCGTTACGTATATCCGGAAGAGATCCGTCAACTAATCACCACTTACCCCGGTATCGGGGGGGCGGAGGTATACGCTATGACCATCAATGGTGAAATGCAGATAGTTGCCTACTATGTGGCGGGAAATGAATTAAACAGGGAACACCTGTTGGAATATCTTACACAATCGCTTCCAGCTTATATGGTGCCTGCTTCCCTGCTGCAGATAGAAGAATTTCCCCGCACGCCTAATGGTAAAACCGACAGAGAAAAATTACCCGATCCATCCTATGTGAGCGAGAAGAAATCTGGCGCGCAGAAAATTCCTGCTAACAGAGCAGAAGCCAGATTGAAAGAACTATGGCAGGAAGTCACCGGACGTAAAGATATCCCCGTTGATGGAAATCTGTTTGAGCTAGGTGCACATTCCCTGGACGCCGTAAGGGTGATATCCCGTATCCGCCGGGAATTTGACGTAAGCTTCAGCGTAAAAAAGATATTTGATAATCCTACTATCAGAAAACAGGTGGACGAAATGCAGCGTGCGAGCAGGGAGAAATGGGAAGAACTTACGCCCACCGGCATATTACCTGCGTACGAACTGTCACCAGCCCAGAAAAGAATGTGGATGCTGGATCAGATTCAAAAAGACCAGACCGCCTTTATCATTTACGGTGTTTATTTCATCAGGGGCAAGCTCGATACAGCTGCTTTTATTAAGTCAGTACACGCACTGGTAGAAAGGCATGAGATATTGCGTACCATCTTTGTGAAGTCGGGTACTGGCGTGCAACAGGTGATACAGCCTTTTGATCCTGCTTCCTGTGATGCAGTATATAATGACCTTACTGCCGATCCGGGTAAAACAGCGGAAGTTATTGCCATATTGAATGGTAACCACAGAACTGCATTTGATATCGGAGAGCGTCCGCCATTCAGCGTCAGACTGCTGCGGATAAATCCGGATGAATTTATTTACACGATTGCAGTTCATCATATCATCGCGGATGGCTGGTCTGTAGAAATTATTAAAAATGAATTGCTGCAGTTGTACAATGCCTTCAGCAACAGGTACCGGAATCCCCTGGCGCCACTGCACACGCAGTACAAAGACTATGCAGCCTGGCTGCAACGGAAATTATCCGGCGATAGTTTGCAGCAAATGCGGGCATACTGGTTGAAAGTGTTTGATGGTGAACGCCTGCAATTGAATATGCCAACGGATTTTCCGAGACCTGCGATCCGCACCTTCCAGGGCAATACATCGGCCTTTTCTATCAATGGCGAGTTAACTGCGGCACTACGCCGGGTGGCACAGGAAAAGTCGGCCAGCTTATTCGTATCGCTGCTGGGTTGCGTGGTGGTATTGTTGTATAAATATTCCGGCCAGCGGGATATTACTATCGGTACCGATGTGGCGGGAAGAGTAAACGAGGATTTCGAAAACCAGGTTGGTTTGTACCTGAACACACTGGCGCTCCGGACAACCTTTGAAAGTACCGACAGCTTCACAGATTTGCTGGACAACATAAAGGAAAATTTCTGGGATGCCCAGCAATACCAGCTTTACCCGATAGATGACCTGGTGGCCGACCTGAAAATACCGGCTAACGCTGGCAGGTTACCCCTTTTTGATACTTTTCTGTTGCTGCAGAATATAAGCAGGAATGGAGTGGATGATACCATTGCGGGAGATATCCGGGTAGAAGAATATACGCTGCCAGGCGGCCCCGCCAAATTCGACCTGACTTTTATATTCAAGGAAACGGAAGAAACATTGCAATTGCTGATGGAATATAATACGGATCTGTTTCTGCCGGAAACTATCGACCGCCTGTTCAATGATTTGTTGTTAATCATGAACGCTTTGACCACTAACGGCGCACAAACGGTGGCTTCCATTCAGATGAGCCGCAGTGAAGAAGAAATAGCTTTTGAAAACCTTATCAACGCCGGATTATGAACAACATTCATTCATTTATAAATAAAGTAAAAAACTTTGAAACGATAGAAAAAAAGGATCTGCAGGTGTTTGCAAGTGAGCAGCTGCTGGCGGTTAGTGTGGAGGAAATGAAAATGCTGCCCGCCTATCTCCGTCAATTTGACCTTAGCCCGGATGGCCTGTCCAGCTGCATCGGTGATCCCATCATGATCAATGAAACAATTGCGGATGTCAGGAATTTTATCAGCATTATATATACTGCTTTGGATTGTGTTAAAAAGGGGGTACCGTTTGATTATAAGACAAGGATTTTTTTCGGACTGGTTTCTTCTATACACATCAGCACTTTTGAAGCGGCCATCAGGGAGTCCCGTTTTGACGCTGCCGGTCTGCAGGAAAGCGTGCAGAGTTCGGCCCGTTTCAATGAATACATGCGCAGACTGCTGGGAGGGCTTCCCGTTACCTTCCGGTTGAAACTCGATTTTTCGGCATCGTATCTGTCGGAAGAAATACAGTACGAATCGCCACTCAGTTTCAGCACTTCCCACGCCGATTTTTTGATGAAGGTGTCTAATACATATGAGCTGTGGCAATTGGCCAAAGATGATGGACTGCCGGAAACAGATACTGTGGCATGGCTGGAAAACACCATTGATGACGGAGCAGTATTGTATGATATCGGCGCCTGTCTTGGTTTTTTCTCGCTGTATGCGCGAAATTGGGCAAAAAGATTAAGGTTGTTTCCTTTGAACCTGACCCTGTCAATTACTACCGGCTGTGCATGAATATTCAAGCCAATAAGCTGTACGATTCGGTTGTTTCCTATCACATGGCGGTATCTGATTTTGTTGGGTTTAATACATTCAATTCATCAGGTTTTTTCGCCGGGAAGGCAGAAAATACGTATGAGTGTATGACAGCACCTTCTCATGTATCGGGATGCGTTGTTACCACCATTGATCATTTTGCCGCATCAGGAGAACCATCTACCCACCTCAAAATTGATGTGGATGGAGTAGAAAGACTGGTGTTGTCCGGCGCGGCAAACACACTGTTGTCAGGCAGTCTTCAGCATATCCTTGTGGAAACCTATGAAGAATCTGCTGTAGGTATATCCAGCTATCTCGCCAATTTCGGATTCACCGAAAAGTCGCATTTTTTCCCTTCTGAGTTCCGATATAACAATGAAGGCAGACAAGGCAATTATATTTTCAGTAAATGATACAGATCATTCATTTAAATAGTCCGCTGTGTTAAAAGATACATTCAGTCAGCATCTGCGCAGTACCTTCCTTTGCGCCGGAGATGATCATATTACATTTGACAGATGCCGGAGCGCCAGTCAACAGTTGTTCCTGCAATTTTCTGATGCCTGTAAACCTGCGCCTGGAACTCGTATAGCTGTTCTCGCAGAAGATCCGTTGCTGGCCATTGTTATGGTCCATGCGGTAATATCGGGCAACTGTACTGTTATACCAGTTCCTCCCGGATATACCGAACAGCAGTTGAATCAGCTGTTCGATACGCTTGATCCCGCGTTTTGTATAGTGGAAACTCCCCTGGCACATAAATGTAGTGCCACCCATAAGCTGTATTGTGTAGATAGTTTACCGGAAACAGTTGAGGGAAATGATACTTCCGGCAGAACGACGTGGAATGCTCTGCCGTTGATGCTCTGCCATGCCGCTACAGACGGCAGTTTAACGCGGAAAGAAATTTCGGCCGACTTACTGGAGAAAACCTTTTATCAGTACGATGAACTTTACGAGGTAAAGCCAAGCGATGTATTGTTGATTTTTGAAGAAGAATTATATACCCGGATACCAGAAGTGCTCTGGGCCTGGTACAATGGCATCACGGTGGTATTACATGCTACAGCAGACCAACGTCCTATGGATCAGTGGGTACCCACCGCCGTCAGCTTTGGGATGCAGTTTGGTCTGTTTTATTTCGGTAGCCATAACGAAGGCGTTACGGAAAGAAATAAATACAAGTTGCTGATAGACTCCGTAAAATTTGCAGATGAGCATGGCTTCAGTTGTGTATGGACGCCTGAAAGACATTTTAACCAGTTCGGTGGACTTTTCCCGAACCCCTCTGTATTAAGCGCTGCGTTGGCAATGGTTACCAGTCGTATTCAACTGCGCTCGGGGAGTATCGTGTCTCCGCTGCATCATGCAGTCAGAATTGCAGAAGACTGGTCTGTGGTAGACAATTTATCAAACGGAAGAGCAGCTGTTTCTTTTGCTTCCGGATGGCAGTGCAACGACTTTGTTTTTTTTCCTGACAGATATGATAAGCGGCATGAATACATGCTGGAACAGATAGCCGAAGTGAAAAGCTTCTGGAAAGGGGAGCACCGTGCCATGTTGAATGGATTGAAAACACCAGTGGAGATTGAAATTTTTCCCAAGCCGGTGCAGGCTGAGCTGCCGGTTTGGATGACGGTATCAGGAAAAACAGAATCTTTTGTGGATGCCGGGAAGATTGGTGCCAATATCCTTACACATCTGCTTTGGCAGGATACGGATGAACTGATAGGAAAGATCAGGGCATACCGGGATTCTCTCGAATTGAATGGCTTTGACCCCGCATCCCGTATTGTGTCAGTAATGGCGCATACATTTCTTGGTGCTGACAATGATGCGGTAAAAGAAAAAGTAAAACCATTCCTGATGGACTATATCCGGTCTTCGGTTCACCTGATAGAAGCCATGTCTGGCAGTAATGTACAGAACAGGGAGAAAAAGGATGTTGTGGGCAGATATGGTACCGTTGAAGAAGAAATGCCGGCAGAACTGCTGGAACAGCTGGTGGAATTTGCATTTGAACGTTTTTTTGAGAAAGCTGCTTTACTGGGAACGCCTGAAAAAACACATCATCTTATCAGGAAATTAAAAGGATATGGAGTAGATGAAATTGCTTGTCTCATTGATTTTGGTCTCCCTGATAAAGAAATTCTGGCAGCGCTTCCCTATCTGAACGAACTAAGAAAACTATATGATACGAAGTTGATCCGGAAATATAATGTTACCCTGATGCGCTGTTCCTGTGAAAAGCTGACAGCCCTGAAAAACAACAAGGATGCGACCCTGTTCCTCAGCAGGCTACGGAAAATACTGACAGATAGCGGCCACGATGGAGTATCAGCAGACCTGGAATACGATCACAGGCAGCATATACTTCGTTTTAATGAACACGATGTAAACAGTTTGTTTGACGTGATTGACGCTGCTATACCGGAAATGAAGGAAGCAGATGTGCTCGAAGATTTTAATGCGCCCATTGATAAATCTTTTTAAATAACAGCTATACTAAAGCAACTATGTGCGGAATAACAGGAGTATACAATATTGGCTCGCCCCGTCAGGTGGAACGGAACGTGTTGCAAGGTATGACAGATGCGCTGGCTCATCGCGGACCCGATGATGCGGTTATCGTTACCGATGACAGGTTCGGATTCGGTATGCGCAGACTGAGTATCATTGACGTGGCTAACGGAAAGCAACCATTTTACAGTGAAGATGGAGCGGTGGTGCTGATCTGCAACGGTGAAATATTCAACTACAGGGAATTGCGGACTGAATTGCAGCAAAAGGGTTACCGATTCACCACCTTATGCGATGTAGAAGTTATCGTACATCTGTATGCGGAGTATAAAAGGGAGTTTCTCCATAAACTGAATGGGCAGTTTGCCTTCGCCATATTCGACAAACGGGACAACAGCCTTTTTCTTGTAAGAGATCAGTTTGGTATCTGTCCATTGTTTTACGGCATTTTCAAGAATACACTGATATTTGGCTCCGAAATAAAAGCCATCCTGGCGCATCCGCTGGCAGTTAAACAAGTAAACCTTACCGGGCTGGATCAGGTATTTTCATTTCCCGGTATGGTAAGTCCTGTTACCATGTTCAAAGGTATCGAATGCCTGCCGCCGGGACATTCTCTTCATATCCGAAATGAAGCAATACAGGTTAAAAAATATTGGGACCTTGATTATCCTGAAGAGGCGCACCACTATGAAAGCCATTCAGAGCAGTATTATGTGGAACAGCTCGAAGAGTTATTATTTCAGTCGGTAAGACTTCGCCTGCAGGCGGATGTTCCCGTGGGATTTTATCTCAGCGGTGGTCTGGACTCTTCTCTTATCGGGGCCATCATGAAGAAAATAAATCCTGATATTTCCTATCACTCTTTTTCAATTATGTTCCCGGAGCTATCGGATAAACAAATTGATGAAAGAAGATTTCAAAGGATGATGAGTGAACGTTTAAATTCTATTCATCATGAAATCCCTTTTAATTATATGGATATAGAGAAAGGGTTGAGGGAGGCGGTATTTTTTGCGGAAAGTCCGCTGAAAGAAACCTATAATACCTGCTCCCTGCAATTATCGAAGTCTGTGAACCGGAATGGCATAAAGGTAATTCTCTCCGGCGAAGGCGCCGATGAGTTTTTCGGCGGATACGTCGGATACAGATTTGATAAACAAAGAATTAACGGGGGAGAAGTGAAGGGGCTGGAAGAGTTGCTGGAAGAGCAGATCAGGCAGGAATTATACGGAGAACCGGATTTTTTTTACGAACTGAATCAGCATGAGCTGAAAGAATCCAAACAAATGCTGTACAGCCAGCGTGTAAATACGGTATATGCTGATTTTGATTGTCTGACGAAAACCGTCATCGACAAAACCAGGGTTGCCAACAGGCATGTTTTTCATAAGAGATCTTACCTGGATCTGAAGCTGCGGTTATCTGACCACCTGATTGCGGATCACTGCGACCGTGTGGCCTATGCAAATTCAGTAGAAGGAAGATATCCTTTCCTGGATATCAACGTGGTAGACTTTGTAAGAACGATCCCTCCGGATGTGAAGATGAAGGACCTGGTGGAAAAATATATTTTGAAGAGAATGGCCGGTAAGTACCTGCCGGAAGCCATCATTGACAGGCAGAAATTTGGCTTTGTGGCGCCGGGAAGCCCGCAACTGCTGCAGGGTAATATCGAATGGATACAGGACATGCTGTCGTATGAAAGAATAAAAAGACAAGGATATTTTGACGCTGATGTAGTAGAACGACTGAAGAAAATCTACGGAAAACCTGGTTTCAGACTCAATCTCCCTTACGAGTCCGATTTGCTGATAGTGGTACTTACATTCAATATTTTCCTGGATGTATTCGATATGCCAGACTATTAAATCCACTTAAAAAATAAAGATCTCAATCGAAATAAACTTACTCTGAAATGACTGTTGATAAACAATTTGTTCACCGGGTATTTTCAGTGATCGCCAGCGCTTCGCCTTCGGCTATTGCGGTAGAAGAAGAAGGCCGGCAGATTACTTATGCAGGTCTGGAAACAGTATCTGGCCGGTTGGCTGGTTTTCTGGCCGGAGCAGGCGTTAAAAAAGAAACCATTATCGGTGTTATACTGCCCTCCTCTGTAGAACTCGTGGCATCACTGCTGGGTATATTCAGGACAGGGGCCATATATCTGCCGATAGATATGCAATTTCCGGCGAAAAGACTGCAGCAGATATTCTCTGTTTCAGCACCTGAAATACTGATCATTCACCGCCCCTGGTTGGACGAAGTGCTGCATTTCATCCGTGAGTGGGATGTAAAGATGCCTGGTATTATTATTCCCGGCGACATGACTTCGGCTACTTCTATAGAATGGATAGCACCCGACCAGCCACCTGTGGACGTGAATATTGACACATATGCGCCATTTAGTGATGAAGGTTCTCCGGAAGACGCCAACTACATATTCTATACTTCCGGCTCTTCCGGAGAAGCAAAACCAATCCTGGGCTGTCATATCAGTCTTAGTCATTTTATTCAATGGGAGATCAGGGAATTCGGTCTTAACGAAGCACATAAAATCAGTCAGCTTACAAAAATCACCTTCGATGCCTCGCTGAGAGATATTTTTGCTGCGTTGTGCGCAGGCGGCACTTTATGTATTCCTTCAGAAGCCACCAGGAATAATATTCCGTTACTGATCCGGTGGATGGATGAGCGTGGTGTTAGTCTTGTGCACTGTGTGCCGTCATTGTTCAGGGTGATTATTAAAACATTGCAGGCCGGGACTTATAACAGTGCGCTTCTTCCCAGGCTGAAATATATTTTGCTGGCGGGAGAAGTGTTATATTCAAAAGATATCAGCGATTGGAGAAAGGCTGCCGGGATGAGCGCGGAAATCGTGAATTTGTATGGAGCGACTGAAACCACGTTGGTAAAAACCTTTCACCGCATCCGGGAAATTTCAGCAGAGGCATCGCAGCCCGTACATGTGGGAGTGCCAATCGATAACACGCTTGTGGCGATCATCAACGACGGCGCCTTGTGCCGCATAGGAGAGATTGGCGAGGTATATATAAAAACACCATTTGCAACAAAAGGATATTATAAGAATGAAGCCCTTACCGGAACTGTGTTTGTACAGAACCCACTATTGCCGGACAGGGAAGATATTGTGTTCAGAACAGGAGATATGGGGAGATATCTTCCCGGCAGAAATATTGAAATACTGGGGCGTCTCGATAGTCAGGTGAAGATAAACGGTATCCGGCTGGAATTGAATGAAGTGGAACAAGCGATGATGCAACTGGACGGTATTGAACAGGTAGTGGTTAAATTTCACAAGACTACAGATGATCTACAAATGCTGATCGCCTACTATACAGGCCGGCAGACCACTAGTGAAATGCTGCGGGATTTTCTCCGTCACTCACTGGCCGATTATGCTATTCCCGCGCATTTTATCTGGTTGGAAGAATTTCCGCTGAACCTGAATGGAAAAATAGACAGAAGATCCCTGCCCTTGCCCGAAGCAATTATTGAGTCGGGTGAATATGTGGCGCCGGAAGGAGAAACAGAGATAAAGATTGCAGCCATCTGGAAGTCGATCCTTGGACTAAAGCGCATCAGCAGAACGGCTTCCTTTTTCAGTTCGGGTGGACACTCACTGCTGGCCATTCAGCTTTTATCAAGGATATACAGCGATCTGCAGGTAGATTTAAAAGTAGGTGACATATTCGCTCATCCTACCATAGCACAACAGGCGGCCCTGATTGCTGTTTCCGAAACCGCATCGTTCAAAAGTATCCCCGCAGGCGCCAACAGCAATGGACTGCATGAAGCCTCCCGGGGGCAGCACAGATTATGGACGCTTGCCCGGCTGGAAGAAGGCAGTAATGCCTATAATATGGCAGGCGCTTATCTGCTGAGCGGACATCCTGACCTTAATGCCCTTCAACAGGCTTTCAATGCTTTTATCGGCCGGCATGAAATATTACGTACTAATTTTATACCCGATGGTGCCGTGCCGAAACAACGGGTGCATGCGGCTGGTCAAACAGATTTCCATATCAGTTACCACGACTACAGCAACAAGGGATATTCTGCGGATGATCCGTTTATTATATCACTGATAAATGAAGAAGCTGCCCGTTCTTTTGACCTTGAAAATGACCGGTTGCTGCGTGGAACATTACTGCAAATAGCACCGGATAAACATATCTTCCTGCTGGTCATGCATCATATAATTTCTGATGAATGGTCTATGCAGATCCTGGTGCGCGAGGTAGCAGCCCTATACAATGCCTTCCGCAGCGGCGACAAAGCCGATTTGCCGGAGTTGAAAATTCAGTACAGGGATTTTGCTTCCTGGCATAATAAATTATTACACGCTGCAAAGGGTGAAGAAAACAGGCAATTCTGGCTGCAGCAGTTTGCAGATACACCGGCAGCATTAAAACTGCCTACTGATTTTGTACGTCCTGAAGTATTTACCTCGAATGCAAAAGCATTGTCTTTTGTGATCAGTGAAAATAGTGCTGCACAATTGGTAACGCTTGCGCAGCAACAGGAAGCCACGCTTTTTATGGTCCTGCTTTCTGCCGTATGTGCGCTCATTTACCGCAAAACGGGTCAGCGTGATCAGGTGATTGGTTCTCCCCTGGCGGGAAGAATTCATAAAGACCTGGAAGACCTCATGGGCTTATTCATAAATCCATTGCCGGTTCGTGTCCGTTTCCCGGAAGCCTCGCTGTTTACAGACCTGCTGGAAGTAGTAAAAGAGACCACGCTGTCAGTATATAATCATCAGCTTTATTCGCTGGATATGCTATCTGCTGATCTCTCTATGAAGAGGGATTTTAGCCGCTCCATGTTTTTTGATGTTGCAGTGATGTTGCAGAATGTAAGTGGGCGTAACGATGGGCAGCAGGCGTTTGAAGGATTATACGTGGATTATCTTCCGCTGGACGTGGTAAGCAAACATGACTGGGAATTTTACTTTGTGGAGGAAAACGGCATCATCCACCTTACCATTATTTACAATACTGATTTATATATGCCGGATACCATAGCATCGATAGGAAAAGAGTTGTTGCAGATACTTGAGTTAGCAGCAACTACACCGAAATGCCGGCTGGATGAAAACGATACTGACACTATGATTGCAGAGAGGATGCAACCTATCAGCAACATTTTTTAATAAATTATTTCTCCCGTAATCAACTTCTCCAAAATGCATTACACATTCGATGTCGGAAAGGAAGCAGACCGTATTATTGCGGAAATAGAACACGAGGTATTTTATACTTTTTACAGGGCAGGAGCAGTACTGGGGATTTCCGGTGGGATAGACAGCAGTGTGGTGGCGGCACTCGCTGTGCGGGCCCTGGGCAGAGACAATGTATTGGGACTGCAGATGCCGGAACGGGATTCCTCTCCGCTCACCACCGATTTGTCAACACTGATAGCGAAGCATCTTGATATTATCACCATAGAGGAGGACATCACGGCCATGCTCGCAGCATCACCCTGCTATACCATGCGTGACAAAGCCATTCAACAAATCATACCGGAATACTCGGAATTGTACAAGTGCAAAGTTGTGAATTCAAGTTTGCTGGGAGAGGAGCAGGGAAATGTTTTTTCAATTGTAGTCCTTTCTCCCGAAGGAAAGGAAACACGGGCCGTGCTGCCCGCGGAGGTGCTCAGGACCATTGTAGCCGCCACCAACAACAAACAAAGGGTACGTAAGCTGCTGGAATATTTTTATGCCGACAAACACCATTACGTTGTAATGGGAACACCGAACCGCCTGGAATATGAACTTGGATTTTTTGTAAAAAACGGTGATGGTGCGGCAGACATGAAGCCTATAGCGCATCTGTACAAACGTCAGGTATATGAAATGGCGAAGTACCTGGGTATCCCCGATATTATTCAAACAACACCTTCCACCACCGATACCTATTCGCTGGAGCAAACACAGGAAGAGTTTTATTTCGCCATGCCTTTGCTGAAACTTGACCAGTGCCTGTATGGCAAAAATAATGGGCTGCCGGTAGCGGAAATAGCCGGTACCACAGGTCTTACCGAGAGCCAGGTGCAGGTGGTATTCAACGATATTGATCAAAAGAAAATACTGACGGAATACCAGCGCTTAAATCCGGTGATGATAGGAGATATGTAAGCGCTGCCTGCGAATACAATTTTATTAACGCATCATTTCATAGCCTGATATGCGGCATATGCTATCTGCCTGCCCTGGCGCCAATTAATGATTGATAACAATGAATAAGGAATTTGTACACAGCGTTTTTGAACAGCAGGTGGCCCTGTCGCCGCAGGCGATTGCCATAGAGCATAGTGGACGTAAAGAAACCTATGACCGGTTGAACAGACAGGCCAACAGAATTGGCCATGTATTACAGACCATCATACGCCCTAAAGGTGTAACCGCGGTATTGCTGGATGCGGACCCTCTTTACATCAGGAGCATCCTGGGCATACTGAAATCAGGAGGCGTATTTATGCCAATGGATGCACATATGCCATTACATCGTTTACAGCAGATGCTGGAGCAAAGCAAGTCATCCGTGTTAATCACCTCGGAAAAATTGCTGCCCCTGGTGGAGCGCCTCATAGAAAATACACCGGTGAAATGGTTGATGTTATTGTCTGATAACGATATTCCGGTTAAAGTGTATGAATGGAAAAATGATTATCTGCATGAGGTGTTTATAAGCCAGGGAATTATCAATAATGAAGAAAACCTCCCGTTGTTGAACAGTGGTGAAGATGGCAACTATATCTTTTTTACATCAGGATCTACCGGCGTACCAAAGGGCATACAGGGAAAGCATGTGAGCCTGTCCCACTTTATCC
Organism: Chitinophaga sp. 01L420; assembly: GCF_056399985.1. NCBI lineage: Bacteria > Pseudomonadati > Bacteroidota > Chitinophagia > Chitinophagales > Chitinophagaceae > Chitinophaga > Chitinophaga sp. 01L420. The sequence goes on along the minus strand of NZ_JBFTSK010000029.1, from coordinate 52,382 downwards.
ATTGGGAGATGAGCGAAATAATTAACGGTAGCAAGGTAAAAGTGAGCCAGCTGACACCGGTCACATTTGATCCTTCTTTGCGGGATATATTTCTTCCGCTTTGCTCGGGAGGTACCTTATGTATGCCGGACAGCACAGACAGAGAAGATCACCTGGCATTGCTGAAGTGGCTGAATGATGCCGCGGTAACGGTAGTGCATATGGTTCCATCATTGTTCAGAGCGCTTATAAAAACAATGAGTAGCCTGCCTGATCCGTCTTCCTGCCTGCCGTCACTAAAATATATACTACTGGCGGGAGAACCACTGTATGGCTATGATGCCGTTAACTGGTATCGGTTGAAGGGCGCATCAGTACAGCTTATCAACCTGTATGGTCCTACTGAAACCACGCTTGCCAAATTCTTTTACAGGATCAGCGATTACAATCAGTTGCTGAAAACGCCGAATGTAAATATCCCGGTTGGTAAACCTATCAGCAACACACTGGAAATGGTTTTCAGCAATGGGAATATTTGTAAGAACGGGGTAGTGGGAGAGGTATATATCATGACGCCTTTTATGAGTAAAGGATATATCGATGCCACCCTCAATGAAAAGGCTTTTGTACAGAACCCGCTGCATAACAAATACACAGATATAGTATATAAAACAGGGGACCTTGGAAGATATCTTCCTGATGGGAATATAGAACTGGTGGGAAGAATGGATTTCCAGGTGAAGATAAATGGTGTCCGCGTAGAGATAGAGGAAATAGAATATCATCTGCGGAGCATTGAAAAAATTGCGCAATCAGTTGTACTGGTAAAGGAAATGCGGAATGGCGAAAAGAAACTGGTATGTTATTATGTGGGAAAGGAAACGCTGGATGAAACAGCATTGAAAGAATACCTGGAACTATACCTTCCCGGATCTATGATTCCTGCCTACTTTATTTCATTGAAGGAAATGCCGCTGCTACTCAACGGCAAGATAGATAAAAAAGCGCTGCCGGATCCGGTGGTAGCCACTGCGGCCGACTTTGAGCCACCGGCAACGGATATGGAGAGAACACTCCATGAAATATGGAAGGATATATTTCATGCAGACCGTATCAGTGTACTTGATAGCTTTATTAGCCTGGGAGGAAACAGTCTCAATGCCATCCAGGTAATGACGAGAATCAACGGAAGCCTGCAGGCCGGGATCAGACTGGGAGACCTCCTGAAACTGACAACCATACGGAATATCGCAGCGGAAATTGACAGAAAAAAAAGGAGTAATGGTAAAAACATAGAGCCGCTGGGAGTACAGCCGTTTTATGAATTGTCGTTCCTGCAAAAGAACTACTGGCTGGCAGAAAAGATGAGCGATGGTAACAATGCTTTCATGATGGCAGGTGCTTATCTGCTGCAGGGGCAGCTCGACAAAGACGCTTTTGCAAAGGCGCTGCTAACAGTGGTAGAAAGACATGAAATACTAAGAACGGTTTTCCAGACAACAGATGGAGAACTAAAACAGGTGGTGAGGCGCTGGGATACCGGGAGCTATGATATGCTGTTTGAAGACCTGCGGCAGGAAACAATCAGCATACAGGATATTGCAGACAAGGAAGTGAAAATTCCTTTCGACCTGGAAAACGGTCCTTTGTTCAGAACCCGGCTAATGCAATTGCAGGATGAGCAATATGTTTTTCTACTCAGTATGCATCATATTATTTCGGATGGATGGTCAGTAACCATATTGATCAGGGAGATRCTGATGCTTTATAATGCTTATCGGGCCAACAGGAGTAATCCACTCAAATCTTTACATGTACAGTATAAGGACTTTGCTGCCTGGCAGAATGCCCGGCTGAAAAATGGCGTCATCAGCGATGCGCGGACTTTCTGGCTCAACAAGTTTGAAAAACTGCCAGAGTCGGTCGGGCTGCCGTCAGATTTTCCAAGGCCCGAAAAAAGATCCTTCCGGGGAGATACCATCTCACAACATATAGATGAACACCTGACGCGCCACCTGAAGGAGTTCAGCAAGACTTATGGGGTAAGTCTTTTCGTATTGGTTACAACGGCGCTGAAAACGTTGCTGTATAAATATACCGGACAGGAAGACATTGTAGTGGGTACTGCCGTGGCCGGCCGTGATCACCCCGGGCTGGAAGAGCAGGTAGGACTCTACACCAATAACCTGGCGCTGAGAACAAAGGTGAGCGGCCAGGAAAGTTTTCTGGATTTACTACAATCTGTGAATAAAGATGTGCTGGAGAGTCTTAATCACCAATCTTATCCTTTTGATTTGCTGATCGAAGAACTGAAGTTGCAGCGTGATTTTGAAAGATCCCCCTTGTTCGATGTACTGATACTGGTACATAATTTTGAATCCCTGATGAATGAAGACAACCGGCTGGAGGGACTTCAGGTGGAAGAGATTCCGCAGAACATCAAAGCCAGCAAATTCGACCTCAGTTTTATTTTTTGGGAAGATGGTCCGTACCTCAAGATGGACATCGAATACAGTACAGATATTTTTCGCGCGGAAACTGTATCCTGGTTTAAAGATGCACTGGTAAATATTCTGAAGGCCGGTGTTGAGACACCTGCTGTTTCAATATCTGATCCGGTACTATTATAAACAATTGAGCATATTCTGCTTTTAACACTTCTTATCAACTATCTGTATGGATCTGTCAAAAATCTTAAAAAAGCGGTCCCGGAGTTTCATATTTTTTATGTTACTCCTGGGAGGGGTCAATAGCCTGTTGTATACTGCAATACTTGCACTGATCGACCACAGTATTGGCAGTGGCCAGGCGCAGGCCGGCAATAGAAACTGGATGCTGTTTGCCGGAATGGTGCTCCTGTCTTTTTTTATTTCAAGGGTTTTTCAGGGATATATCATCCGGCTGACACAAAATGTATTTTTTGAATTTGAAATGCTGCTGATCAATAAACTCCGCCGGGCCTCCTATCAGAAAGTAGAGCAGATGGGCAGTGAAAAACTGTACACTGCAGTAGGAGATATCCGGACATTGAGCGGATTACCGGAAGCATTTATGCAGGCTTTTAATTCTGCCATTATCATCATTTGTTCGCTGGTATACATATTCTTCATTTCTCCCTGGGGCGGCGGAAATATACTGGTGCTGATGGTTGTACTGGCAGCCATTTACGTGGTGAGAAACAAAATCATCATGAAGGATCTCAACAAAATAAGAGATCTGGAGAATATCCATTATCGTTACCTGCATGATCTGCTCGAAGGATTCAAGGAAATTAAAATGAGCCGGCGACGGAGTAATAAGCTTTTTGAACGTATAGGCGAGAACAGACTTAATAGTAAACAACTTAGTATCAAAACCGGCATCAGGTATTTAACCAATGAGCTGATCGGCATCTATAGCTGGTATGTAGTACTTGGCATGGTGTTATTTGTTTTGCCAATGATATGGAAAATGAATGCCGCCGATATTTCCTCATTTATCATTGTTGTACTCTACCTGATGGGACCCGTTGCCCGGCTGGTGGTGTTCTTTTCCTATTATTCCGGCTCTTTTATCGCTGTAAAAAGATTGAAAGATTTTGATAAGGAAATTGATGTTCCCGATCCGTCTGCGGCAACTGATGAAGAGGTGACGGCTGTGACGACGCAGGAGTTCAGGAAAATTCAATTTGACCATGTTGTATATGAATACTTTGACGCTAAACATGAGAAAACTTTCAACTGGGGACCAGTGGATTTCACTATTAACAAGGGAGAGATCGTATTTGTGACGGGAGGGAATGGCAGCGGCAAGAGCACTTTCGTGAAATTGTTTACGGGGCTGTATTCACCGGTACGGGGACATGTTTATTATAACGATGACATTATTACCAGCCAGGATCTGGCTACCTATACGGAGGAAATATCTGCCATATTTACCAACAATTATCTTTTCTCCGAGAACTATGATGACTTTGACCTGAGTACCAGCAACAGTGAACTGGGGAAGTTTGTCCAAATGCTGGAAATGGAACAGCTCATCCGTTTTAAAAGCAATGGCACCATCGATGCCAGTCTTTCGAAAGGCCAGCAGAAACGCCTTGCACTGATATTTTCGCTGATGGAGAAAAGAGATATCCTTATTCTGGACGAATGGGCGGCAGAGCAGGACCCGCGTTTCCGCGCCTACTTTTATAAAGTGCTGATACATCAGCTCAGGGCAATGGGAAAAACCATCATCGCCATTACGCACGACGATGAATACTATGAATATGCGGACCGGTTAATCAAATTTGACTACGGCAGAATATTGGAATTTGAGTATAGCAAAACGGAAAAGATATAGCTCCGGGAATATCTGATCATTCAATAATTAAATTGCTTTTTATGCATCTGACAGTTKCGCAAATAGAACAATACCACGAAAACGGTTACCTGCTGCTGGAAAACGTGTTTAATGCAGGAGAAGTAGATCATATCCGCAAGGAGATGATAAAAGTAATTGCAGAGGATAGCCCGCGGCGTATATTGGAAAAAAACGGGTCTGTCCGTTCTTTTTTTGCACCCGATCATACCAACGAAACTTTCAGAAGGATCGTCTGCCTGAAACGGATGGTGATCCCATCCAGCCAGCTAATCGGATCAGACGTATATGCACATCAGACAAAAATTAATTCCAAATCAGCCATGATCGGTGATTGGTGGGAATGGCACCAGGACTACACATTCTGGAAAAATGATGATGGCATGCAAACGCCGGATGTGCTGACCGCCATGATCTATCTCAGTGATACAAATGAATTTAACGGGCCTATGCTGCTTATCCCCGGTTCTCATAAAACAGGTACTGTAAACGATGAGGAAAACAGCGCTCCCAATGGCGATAACGACAATGAGTGGTTTGAGAATTATAAGGCCAGCACCTTTTATATGACAGCGCTGACAGCAGATCTCAAATACACCCTGAAGCAGCATGAAATTGCGAGGTGGGCGGAACGGAAAGGAATAGTGTCGGCTAAGGGACCCGCCGGTTCGGTGTTGTTCTTCCATGGCAATGTATTTCATGCCTCTTCCAATAACCTGTCACCCTGGGACAGGCATACTTTCCTGGTAACCTATAACAGTACCAGCAATACATTGACGGAAGTAGAAAGACCAAGACCAGCATTTATCGCCAACCGTAATTATGAAAAAATACTCCCGCTTTATGATGGGCTATAGTTTATAAAAAAACTCATCACCTGCCGATAAATCATACGCCTACCTGGCATATTACAGGAGATCTATTTTTAAGAAACTTGTAAATCAATATTTCCGATGAACGCTGATGATTATAAAACGGAAGAACTGCAACAGGCAGAATTGGTCAACGGAAACGCCGTGTTGAAGCCCGAAGCCCCCGGTCTGTACCCTGTTATCGTACATTGCCTCGCTGCTGACAGTTTTGTTCACTGGCTGAAGGAGAACAGAACATTCCTGGATAACACCCTTTCGGAGTATGGGGCTGTTTTATTCCGTGGTTTCCCGGTAAAAGATGTACATGGATTCCGGGAAATTTTACCGGGACTTTTTGATAAAGAGATAGCATACAAGGAAAGAACCTCGCCGCGGCATCCGATAGTAGGACACGTTTACAGTTCCACAGATCATCCCAGCGACCAGGTAATCCAGATGCATACGGAATCTTCCTATGCTGCTGTGTTTCCGAACAGAATCTGTTTTTATGCACAAACGCCGCCATTGGAAGGTGGAGAAACGCCTATAGCAGATGTCCGCAGGGTAGTTGGCTTGTTGAGTGCCACTACCATTGAAAAATTCGGCCACCTCGGGGTAAAGTATGTACGTAACATTATGGATGGCGCCGGACTCGGCTGGAAGGAAATCTTCCAGGTAAACTCCGGAGAGGAGCTGGAAAAAGTGCTGGCAGGATCAGGTATGCAACATGAATGGGTGAAAGAGGATCATTTGCGGATAACCTGGACAAGGCCCGCATTTCAGCAACATCCCGTTAATGGAAACAAGGTATGGTTTAACCATGCTTTCTTTTACAGCAAGACGCTTATTGATGAATATATACGTGAAGTAATACCTGATGAGGAACTGCCATTTGTCAGCTATTATGGCGATGGCAGCGAAATTGAAGACCGGGTGATCCATGAAATCAGTAACGCCTACGATAAAGTGAAGATCGTTTTTCCCTGGGAAACAGATGATGTACTGCTGCTCGATAATATGCTTTTTGCACACGGAAGAATGTCTTTCAGGGGAGAACGGAAAATACTCGTAGCGATGGGTAATCCGGTAGGATAAACTTCTTCATGAAATATTATTATAATGAATACAGCCGGCTTAATCCAGGAACGTATCGGGAAAAATGCAGCCAGCATACAGAAGGATAAGATCAATCAGGTACTTATTCTGTACGAGGAAGGGATTCACTATATCGGCGATGCCTGTGTGCGTTTTGATAAAATCAGGTATTTCAGATCCTTTCTCAATAATGGAATGATTACCATCAACTTCAATAAAAAGCATAGCGCAAAAATCTATAACGCGCTGCTGAAGAATAACCCGCATGTACATACTTTTTTTAGTGAAGAATGGAACGATATAGACTTTACTGCGTATGATGTCATCTGCTGTGTGACTTACGACGAGGTGGCTATCCTGCAGTATGTAACTGAACGTTATGGAGCGGCCATCCTGAATGGGAGCTTTCATCCGGTGATTTATTCATTGTCTGATTTTATGCTGGAGCCGGAAGTTCACAGCAGATTTGTGTTCCCCGTTTATAAAGAGTTGGTGGACTATTGCAGGAACAGCCGGATGGGGGAACTGTATGTAAGTCAGGAAGAACGGGAGGAGGCAGATCAGTGGTTAAGGGCACAGGGGTTGAAAGAGGCTGAATACCTTGTGGTGATGCTTGATTCTACTTCCGACAGGAACAAGCTGATGAAGATCAACGCCTATTTCGAATTTCTTTCAGCCCTGCTTACAATCGATAATATCAGGATCCTGATTTTTGATGAAAATAATATAGGGAAAGAAGAATTTTATGGGGAGTGGCTTGGACCCACAAGTATGAAAAAACTAATTGTTTCAAAAAGCCGCGGCCTCAGAGAGGATATATGCCTTGTCGCCTCTCCCTATACAAAACTGGTATTTGGCCCATGCACAGGGTTGATTCATTGCGCGTCCAGCGTATTTAACAATTACCTGAACAGGGGGATGGCACGGAAAGATGTGCCTGTATTGATTACCTACACCGGAAAATACGCCAATAATACAAATGCCAGTTTCTGGTGGGCGGACGCCCCATTGGTTCACTGTTTGTTGCTGAAAGAAAGGAACAACCGGAAGGAGTTACTGCTGCTGTCGGACCTGACAGAAGAAGAACAACAACGGAATGATTCTTTGCCCTGTAGTGAATATTCAGCCAGCCTGCTGCTCGATTTTGTTTACGCCAAAATCCACTCTCCGTCGCAACCGGCGGTCAGCTAAAAATTTCATTGTTATGCTTAGTCCAACGAAGCTGGATTTAAATTTACTGGAAGCAAATAAAAATGCTGTTGCCCGCGAATATTGGGACAACAGGCTGGCCGGTTTTGAATGCAGTGATTATTTAGGCAACTACTCCCTGGATATCCTGAAGCTGCAAGAATGCAGCCGTTATATAGTTTACAATACGCAGGCCCCGCAGCAAACGTGGGAGGATCTGAAGAAATTTGCTGTTTCCGGTAAAGCGCAGCATATTGTGCTGTTGGCTGCACTGAGTCTTTTTATCCAACGCTGTTCCGCTGTTCCGGATGTTATTATTTTCAACCCGGTGTACAGGCAGGAGGCTTCCGGAACAGAGGATCATATTGTACCTGTGAGGATGAATGAAGAAGCTGGAAGTACATTTATTGAACAGATAAAGTACCTGAAACAGCACCTGATAAATGACTTCAATCACCCGCAACGTCTTATAGAAAGTATGCTGCATATGGAGCAGCAAACATTTCGCCGGTTATTCAAAATAGGATTGTTGGTAGAGGAAGTCCAGTACTCCGGCGCTTTCGATTCTTTTCATCCGGATATACTCTTTGTATTCAGCGGGAAAGATGCGCTGGACCTCAGCATCCGCTGCGATGCTGCACAATTTGACTCCGAAAGGATCGCACAAATGGCGGTGGATTTTTTTGACTGGCTGAACAAACTTGTCACCGATAAAGAAAAAAATCTGACAACGATTCAATTGTCGTCTCCACAAGAGAGGGTTCATATTGCGAAAGTGTTTAATGATACAGATGCCGGCTATCCCCGGCACAAAACAATAATGGATCTTTTTCAGGAGCAGGTTAACCGTGCTCCTGATAATACTGCGTTAAGAGTAAACAATAAACTGATTTCCTACCGGGAGCTTGACCATCGCTCTTCTCAGGTGGCTGGATATCTGCAAACAGAGAAAGGAATTGTGGCTGGTGACCTGGTGGGTATCATGCTTGAACGTGAAGAATGGCTGGTACCTGTTATTTTCGGTGTACTAAAAGCCGGCGCTGCTTATGTACCGGTTGATCCATCCTATCCTCCTGCAAGAATCTCCGCTATAGCAGAAGATTCGGGTATGAAGGCGCTCATTACCCGTGACCGCTTTTTTACGTCCGCTCCGGCAAGTATACCAGTAGTGAGTCTTGATAATTGTTCGGAATACATTTGTTGTATGCAGTCAGAATATAATCGCATAAGTGCTGATGATAGGGGGTTGGCATACGTGATTTATACTTCTGGTTCAACAGGCCATCCGAAAGGAGTGATGATAGCACATCACTCCGTGGTTAACAGGATTTGCTGGATGCAGAAAAAATATCCACTTCATGAATCGGATGTACTGCTGCAAAAAACGCCTGTCGTGTTTGATGTTTCTGTATGGGAACTTTGCTGGTGGGCAATCTGCGGGGCCAGTCTCTGTTTACTGCCCCCGGGTGAGGAGAAGGATCCGGAAGCCATCATCACGGCCATTGACCATCATAAAATCACCTGTATCCACTTCGTTCCCTCCATGCTCACCTTATTCCTGAAACAGGCGGAAGACAGCTACGGAAAACTGCATAGTTTAAAGCGGGTATTTGCCAGCGGGGAAGCCCTGAAACCAGAACAGGTGCAGTTGTTTGCAAAAACGCTTCATGCACATGCAGGTACGGCGCTGGTGAACCTCTATGGCCCTACAGAAGCTACTGTTGACGTATCTTATTATCAATGCGATTTTAGAAATGAAGGGAAGACGGTGCCTATCGGTAAGCCAATTGACAATACCAGGTTGTATATACTTGACAAAAATAATCACATCGTACCGGTGGGCGTGCCGGGAGAGTTATATATAGCCGGTGATGGACTGGCGTTGGGGTATCTCAATAACGCCGGATTGACGCAGGAGCTGTTTATGGAATATCCCGGGGTATATGGCGAACGTTTGTACCGCACCGGCGATCTGGCAAAATGGCTGCCTGACGGTAATATCGTTTATCTCGGAAGAGCCGATCATCAGGTGAAAGTGAGCGGCTTCAGAATAGAGCTGGGTGAAATAGAAGCTTGTTTGTCTACCCATCAGCAGATCAGTAACTGCACCGTAATAACCCGCGACATTGCAGACGATACCTGCCTGATAGCTTGTTATGTTGCGGAGTATATGATAGAAGAAGCGCAGTTGAAATCTTTTCTGGGAAATTTGCTTCCCGCTTATATGATTCCTGCTCATTTTATTTATTTGTCCGTTATGCCGCTTACAACAAACGGGAAAGCAGACAGAAAAGCACTACAACAGATTCCTCTAAAAAAGGACGTTCCGGTGATAGACCCTGCTAATGAGCTGGAAGAAAAGCTGGCGGAAATATGGGCGCGGGTACTGGGAAGAAAACCATCTTCCGTCAGCACCAATAAAAGTTTCTTCGAACTGGGAGGGAATTCACTGAAGCTGGTGAGAGTAAACGGTATGTTCAACAGGGAGCTTCACCTGAAAACAACCGTCAACGAAATGCTGAACTACCCGACCATCGAATCTTTTATCGCATTTGTAAACGGAGAAAATAACAATGCCGGGAACATCAGCGACGAAGCTGCCGGAGAAGTAGAGGAAATGAGAGCAACCATTGATTTCCTGAATAATAATATCTAAATACAATGAGTAAACAAACTGGGATGGAAATAGCTGTAATCGGTATGTCGGGCCGATTTCCAGGCGCTGCCGATCTGCATCATTTCTGGGATAACCTGGTGAATGGAGTAGAATCCATCAGCCGTTTAAGTGATGAAGATTTATTGGAGGAAGGAGAGGACGCGGACATCCTGAAAAATAAAAAGTATGTAAAGGCCAGCTCTTTTATGAGCGACAAAGGATATTTCGATGCCGACTTTTTTGGTTACCGGCCGGAAGAAGCAACGCTGATGAATCCACAGATAAGAATATTTCATGAACTCTGCTGGAATGCCCTGGAAGACGCAGGATATAACGTACGTAGCAATAAAGAGAAGATTGGTCTTTTTGCCGGTGGGGCTAATGATCTGAACTGGCAGAATTATACATTTCTGGCCAATGAAGAGGGTGCCGTTGATGATTTTACCGCCTCACAGCTTCGTGATACTGCTTATTTATGTTCCCGGATATCTTACCTGTTCAATTTACAGGGACCTTCCGTGTATGTAAATACCGCCTGTTCTACTTCGTTGGTGGCCATTCAGCGCGCCTGCATGAGCCTTTTGTTGAGAGAATGCAGTATGGCTATGGCAGGAGGGATCACCGTAAATAATTTTTCAAAAAGAGGATACTTGTTCCAGGAAGGAATGATTAACTCTCCGGATGGTCATTGCAGACCCTTTGACGCAGATGCTGCGGGTACCGTTGCCGGTGAAGGTGGAGGAGTGGTGGTACTGAAAAGACTTACCGATGCGATAAAAGACAGGGATCATATATATGCCGTTGTCCGTGGATATGCTGTCAATAATGACGGCAACAGGAAAATGTCATTTGCTGCCCCCAGTGTGGAAGGGCAACACGCGGCAATTGTAAAAGCACTCAATATGGCAGGCGTGCCGCCCGAAAGTATCAGCTACATTGAAGCACATGGCACCGGCACGGAGCTGGGCGACCCCATTGAAGTGGAAGCACTTAATAAAAGCTTTGGTGCCGCAGCAGAAAGACATTGCGCACTGGGTTCGGTAAAAAGTAATATCGGCCACCTCGATGCGGCAGCCGGCGTTGCCGGATTTATAAAAACCGTGCTGGCGATGAAATACAGGAAAATACCTGCGAGCCTGTATTTTAAGAGCCCCAATCCAAGAATAAATTTCACGGATACCCCATTTTATGTAAATCATCAGTGCAGCGAATGGCATAATGAAAAATACCCTTTAAGAGCAGGCGTTAGTTCATTCGGAATTGGTGGAACCAATGCGCATGTTATTCTCGAAGAGCCTCCGGTAGAAGAAAAGTTGCATGACAGTCGTCCCTTTCAGTTGATTATGCTGTCTGGAAAAACCAGTGCAGCACTGGAAAGAAATATTACCCGATTCAGTAATTTTTTGGAAGAAGACAGCGCCACCCGATTGGAAGATATTGCCTACACGCTGCAAAGCGGTCGTACGCCCCTTGAATACCGCCGGATGATAGTCTGTACAGACAAAGAAGATATGTTGGTGCAGTTAGCAGACAATCCGCCTGCCAGCCCCATATCTGTTGAAAATAAAAACAAGCCTATAGTAATTTTTATGTTCCCCGGTCAGGGTGCTCAGTACGCCGGCATGTTCAATGACCTGTATGAGGGAGAACGCATTTTTAGGGAAGCAGTAGATAAATGCCTGGCTGTAGTATTAGACAAATGCGGAAAAGATCTGAGGCCGATGCTATTATCTGATTCATTAAACGATACCGGAATAAATAATACTGCCCTCGCACAACCTGCATTGTTCATTATGGAATATGCGTTGTCGCAGTTGCTGATGGGCTGGGGAATACATCCAGATGCCATGATAGGGCACAGCATCGGAGAATATGTAGCTGCCTGCGTTAGCGGAGTATTTTCTCTGGAAGATTCCCTTGCGCTGGTAGTCAGGAGAGGAGAACTTATGCAGCAGGTAATGCCTGGTGGCATGCTGGGGATTTCTATGGCAGAAAGTGAGTTGCGCCCACTGATGAATGGCCATAGCCATATATCGCTGGCAGCCGTCAATAGCCCTTCCTTATGTGTGGTGTCAGGAGTGAAAGAGGAGATACTGCACTTCAAGGAAAAGCTGGACGGTCTTGGATACAACAGCCGGATATTGCATACATCGCACGCATTTCATTCCTATATGATGGATGAAATACTGGATGCCTTTGCAGAAGAAGTAGGAAAAGTGAGTATAAGAGCGGGAAAAATTCCTTTTATATCAAATCTTACCGGCGACTGGGCTACTGTGATTCATCCGAAATACTGGGTAGACCACCTGCGTAATACCGTGATGTTCAGACAAGGCGTGGAAATTTTGCTGGAGAACAACAACTGTTGTTTTATTGAGGTCGGTCCCGGAAACACGTTGAGTACTTTTGTTCGGTCAAATACACTTCGGACCAAAAATCATAAAGTTGTTCCGCTGGTAAAACATGCACATGATACCGGCAATAATCAGCGACACCTGCTGAAAGGTATCGGAGAGTGCTGGTTGCAGGGTATTAACCCCGATTGGAATGCCTTTTACCGGGATGAACAACGGAAAAGAGTATCGGTTCCTGGTTATTCGTTTGAGAAAACGGCATACCCGGTGATTGTGGATGCCTATAAAATGATCCAGGAAAGAACAGTAACAGGAAAGACAGGTAAAGATCCCGACCTCCTCAATTGGTTTTATACACCGGTATGGAAACTGTGTGAGGCTTCCCCGTGCACAGCGTATACAGTCAGCGGGCCGGTATTATTGTTGGCCGATGATGATGGTGTTGTTGACAATTTGCAGGATAAGCTTCGGGAGCAGGGAGTACCTGTCGTTTGGGTGAGGAGAGGGACAGCCTTTCGGGAGCTGTCGCCTGCAGCCTGTGAAGTCAATCCGGGTGATACAAAAAGTTTCGTGGAACTATTTGCATGGTTGTCCGGCAATAACCTGCTGCCGGAGCGGATTATCAATGGATGGAGCATTACCGGGAATACAACGGATGCTTTTTCTGATGAAAAATACACGCAATGTTTCTATGGTTTTATTGAACTGATAAAAACATGTTTCTCAGAGGGGAGCACGTTGAATAAACAATTGGTGTTGTTGACAAACAACGTATTCGATGTACTTGAAAAGGATGCAGATCCTGGCATACAGCCACTGTCGGCCGGATTGCTGAAAGTAGTGGCGCAGGAATATCCCGGTATACACACCTGCCACCTGGATATCAGTCTTACAGAAGAAGTGAATGATTATTCCGGTATGCTGCTCGGTGAGATCAGCATGAATGATACCGGCAAAGTAATTTGTTTACGTGGAGGAAGGAAGTGGGAACAACTGTATGACAAAATGCGGATAACTCCCGGTGAAGCCGGGTGGCCGTGCAAACCGGAAGGAGTATACCTGGTTACAGGTGGGCTGGGAGCATTTGGTTTCCATATTTCAAAATATTTGCTGCAAACGTTTAATGCCAATATTCTGCTGCTGGGTCGTAGCCCGCTGCCTGGTGGAGAAAGCCGCCATGCAGGAGAGAAGGAAATGCTGGATCGCTACACTGCGTTACAGCAGGAGTCCGGAGCAGTCATGTACATAGATTGTGATATCGCTGATACCACTACGCTCTCGGCCGCAGTGCGTGCTGCAGAAAGCAGGTTTGGGCAGGTGAATGGTGTTGTACATGCTGCAGGCATCATCCGTGGAAAATCCATCAGTGCTTTAAGTGAACTGACAAAAGCTGATTTCGAAGAACAGTTTGCGGCCAAGGTTACAGGAGTACGCGCGCTGGAGACGGTGTTTGCAGACAGGCAGCTCGATTTCTGTCTGTTGGTTTCTTCTCTATCTGTTGTATTGGGAGGTCTTGGTTTTTCAGCCTATGCGGCAGCCAATACCTTCATGGATCTTTATATCCGTTCACAACGTAACAAAGGAAGGCTGAAAGGTTGGATGACGGTGGACTTTGATGCCCTGGGTTTTGATGAACCTTCCGGAAAAGCGATTACTACCGGAGAGCTGATTAACGCTACCGGCCATGCATTGAGGAACCGGCAACTTTCGCAAATAGTGGTGGCGGCCAGTGATCTGAGTAAAAGGATCGAAAGCTGGGTTAGCATGAAAAATGAGGTAGCCGGAAAAGAGGAGTCCCCCCGTATTGTACAGGATATGGCCGTTCGTAACGGTGATGAATATACGTATACAACAGCGGACAGCATCGGAGTCAGACTGATGCACTTGTGGAAAATGTTCTTCGGAAAATCTGACATCGGGGCCGGAGACGATTTCTTTGACATAGGTGGCGACTCGCTGAAGGCGCTGACTATGATCGCGCGTATCAAAAAAGAATTCAATATAGAATTATCAATAACCAGCTTCTTCAGGTTATCCTCCATACAACAACTGGCGGCGCATATAGCGGACCTTAAGAGCCAGGAAGAGGAAGAACAGCACAGGCAGCAATTACACGACCAGGAACAGTTCATCTTTTAATTTTCCAGTTACCATCTTGAAATCATTGTTATGATAAATGATAGCATGTTATCAGCCCCGGAAAACTGCACGGCTAACAAAAGGATACTTTTGTTGTCACTGCCCTTCTGGACTCCATCTATACCGCCACTGGGTATTTCCCTGTTGAAATCCCTGTTGCAGGAAAACGGCTTTGACGTACGTACGCATGATGCGAACATGGATTTTGTGTTCCGGGAAATTTACGGAGATTATTTTTCCGTAATAAAATCGGTGGTGCCGGCCTATAACCAGGGTAATTTCTTCAACATCGGTATGGATGTGATGAGAAATCAAATGCTGGCACACATCAACTATACTGACCGGCAGCATTATTCCAATCTGATAAAGGAGATTATCCGCCTTCACTATTACTGTGATATTGATGACAACAGTATTGATCAGCTGATATCAATCCTGGACGAGTGTTTTGTACAGCTAAAAAGTTTTATAACGGAACAGATAGCTGATTATCAACCTACTACCATCGGCCTCTCCGTCTTCAGTGGTAACCTGGCTTCTTCGGTGTTCTGCTTCAGGGAAATCAAAAAAATAAATCCTGATATAGAAACTATTATGGGAGGTGGCACCTTCTCTATGGAGCTGGCGATCAACAATCCAAATTTTGAAAGACTGCTGGCGAAAGAAGGAAAAAATATCGACAAATTTTTTGTCGGTGAAGGCGATCTGCTGGTACTCAGGTATTTTCAGGGCATGCTGGATGTCAATAAAAAAATATATCAACTCGCTGATTTGCCTGGAAAGAATCTGCAGGTAACAGATATACCGGTTCCGGGCGCAAGGGAGGATTATACAGGGCCCGTCTTGGTGTTGAAAGCGGATCGCCTGGAGTATTGGAAATCATGAACAAAAAAATCAGCGTGGAGCAGATCAAAGATTCGCTGCGTGCACTGGCTGTGGCAGGCATAAAAACAACCACCTACTGGATCGTGGGCCATCCCGGTGAAACCGAAGAGGACTTTCAGATGACGTTGGACGTAATTGAAGAAATGGCAGATTTCATCTGGGAAGCCGAGCCTAATCCTTTTGGCTACTATCTGACAGGACAGGTTAATTCCGATAAATGGATGTCTGCCTATAAAAGACAAACCATTTTCCCTGAGGAGTATACGGAAATGCTGCAGGTACAGACCTGGGAAATGCAGGGATGTGAACCCGTTCGGGAAGAAATTTACCGCAGGGTAAACAGATTTGTTGAACATTGTTATAAACTCGGTATCCCTAATCCCTATTCCGAAAAGGAAATTTATGATGCAGACGTCAGATGGAAAAGACTGCATGCCAATGCGGTTCCTGCATTGGTGGAATTCCGGAACAAGGAAATAATCATTAACGACTTCTCAGGTGTTACGGACGGAACGCAATCCGACAATCTTTCTGCAGAAGTAGATTTTATCTTTTAAAGCTGAACAACAGGCTATGACAACAGATGAGATCATACAGGAATTAATTTCCAGGGGAGCAAAATTTGAGGTATCGGATGATAAGCTCAAAGTGATGCTCAGTAAAGAGAAAATGACGCCCGATATTGCTGACCTGATAAAGGAAAACAAACAGGAGATCATCAGGTATATTAATGCCAGGCAGAATAACCGTATCCACCCTGTTACCACTAAAGAATATTACGCCACATCTCCCGCGCAGAAGAGGCAATACTTTTTACACGAATTGTATCAGTCTTCCCTGGCTTACAACCTGCCGCACACCAATAAAATAGAAGGTGAGATAACTGTGGAGCGACTGCAGGATGTATTCGAAAAGCTGATTGCCAGGCATGAAAACCTGCGTACCAGCTTCCGCCTGATGAACGGTGATCCTGTACAGGTGATATCCCGGGAAGTGGATTTTCGAATAGCACATTATAAGGCGACCGAAGCGGAAGCAGACGATATTATACGGAGATTTGTGAGGCCCTTCGACCTCGCAATCGCTCCCCTGATGAGGGTTGGCCTTATAGAGATCAGCGACAGCGAATACATACTCATCGTGGATATGCACCACATCGTGACGGATGGTGTGTCACATGTGCTGCTGCTCAATGACTTCATACAGCTCTATCATGGCAACCAACTGCCCGATGTGGTATTACAGTATAAAGACTATGCTGAATGGCTGCATAATAGCGAACAGGAACACATCAAAGCAAAGCAAAGAAAATTCTGGCTGGACAGATTTGCGGATAATAGCAACGGATTTGATCTGCCGGTTGATTTCAGCAGACCGGCCATTAAAGACTACCGGGGCGACAGAAAACATTTTTCGCTGAGCTCCGGCCAGACAGCCGTACTACGGGCTTTCACCAGGACGGAAAGCGCTACCTTGTTCATGACGCTGCTGGCCGTTTATAATGTGCTGTTAAGTAAATTAAGTGGCCAGGAAGATGTGGTGGTTGGCACTCCCGTAACAGGACGTTCCCATTCAGACATGGAAAATATCCTGGGTATGTTTGTGAATATCCTGCCACTGCGTAACCGCCCTGAAGGAGGAATGAACTTCAGACATTTTTTGGCGGAACTGAAAACAAATACGCTTGCCTGTATCGATCACCAGGACTTTCAGTATGAAGAACTGATTGATGCACTGAAAATTGACCGTAATCCCGGCAGCTATCCACTGATAGACATCATGTATGTGCATCATGGATTTAAAAACCCGGAAATGGAATTCCCCGGCCTTACACTGACGTATTATCCTTATAGCAGTAAGGTATCCAAGTTTGACCTGATGCTTACAAGCGTCGAAAGTGAGCACCATGTTAACTTTGAGGTTGAATTCTCTACAGCATTGTTTAAGCCGGAAACAATTGACCGTTTCACTGACTTCTATAAACAGATCTTAATAGCCGTAACCGAGGACCCGGATAAAAAACTGGCGGATATTGTGCTCCGCAGCACCAGTGAAAAAAATGGAAACATAAATAATTTTAATGCCCTGCCGCTGGCTTACCAGGCAAAAGAAACGGTAGTTGACCAGTTTGAAAGGCAGGCATTGGAACACCCGCATCGGATAGGAACCGTATGCAACGGTAACACCACCACCTTCGCAGCACTGAAGTACCAAATGGATAAAATGACCGTCTGGTTGCAGCAGGAATACCAGCTTGGAAAAGGTGATTTAGCCGGTATCCTGCTGGAGCGAGGAGATTTGATGATCCCTGCGATATTTGCTGTGTTAAGGGCAGGAGCAGTATATGTACCGCTGGACCCGCATCATCCGGCAGACAGGATTAACGCCATCATACAGGATGCAGGATTGAAAGTGCTGATAACAAAGGGTGATTATTCCGATCTGCCCGCCGGTACCCGCCTTGTAAATATAGACAAGACAGCAGGCATAACTGATCAGGCACATCAAAGCCCGGTGGCGGTTGATATTGCCGGAACAGACAAGGCGTATGTCATATACACATCCGGATCCACGGGTAAGCCCAAAGGTGTCAGCATACAGCATGCGGCCCTGAACAACTATATCAGCTGGGCCGCCGGCGCATACCTGCGACAGGAAAAACTGTCGTTCCCATTGTTTACTTCCGTTGCTTTCGATCTGACCATCACCTCTATTTTTGTACCCTTGATTACCGGGTGCACCATACATATTTACCCGGAGAGCGACCATCATTTTCCGGTTGATCAGGTGTTGTCAGATAACCAGTCAGGCATAGTAAAACTGACGCCTTCTCATCTGAAACTGTTAAAAGAATCTTCTTTTTTCCACAACATGGATTATAAAAGTAAGATCAAACGGTTGATCGTGGGAGGGGAAGAACTGACAACGCAGCTGACCAAAGAAATACATCAGTTATTCAACGGAGAAATAGAGATATACAATGAGTATGGGCCTACAGAAGCCACAGTAGGCTGCATGATACATCGCTTCAATATCGATCGGGATACAGGAAGAACAGTACCCATAGGAAAGCCGGCTGCCAATACGCGGATTTACCTGCTGGACAAATATCTGCATCCTGTTCCGGAAGGAGTGATCGGTGAAATATTCATAGCAGGCGCTGGTCTTGCTGAAGGATATCTCCATAACATATCTCTTACAAAAGAGCGTTTCCCGGAGAATCCACATATCCCTGGAGAGCGGATGTATAAAACCGGAGATCTGGGAAAATGGTTGCCGGGTGGTGATATAGCGTTTGTGGGGAGAAGGGATAGCCAGGTAAAAATCAACGGATACAGGATAGAAACAGGGGAAATCGAAAGCTGTTTGACTGGGCATACCGACATTAAAGAAAGTGTGGTGATAGCCAGAAACAAGGATGGCGAAAAATATCTTGTTGCCTATTATGCAGCACTTAACACTATCGATGAAAAGCTGCTGCGCCAGTATCTGCAGCAGCGATTACCGGACTATATGGTGCCGGCCTATATCATCAGGCTGGAATGTTTACCACTGACGCCCAACGGAAAAACAGATATAAACGCGCTACCGGTGCCACAGACCGGGGAATCAGCTCAGGGCGCTGCTGCTTCCAATGAAACAGAGGAGCGCCTGGTATTGATATGGTCTGAGATCCTGAGGATTGACAGCAGCAAAATAGATATCAATGCAAATTTCTTTGTATTGGGAGGGCATTCACTGCGTACCTACAACTTATTGCATAGAATTGAAAAAGAATTTGATGTCAGGATTCCGCTGCTCACTTTCTTCGAGAAGCCTACCATCAAAGAATTACAAACGAATATTCTTGTAGCGAAATTATCGCAGAAAGCAAACAACAACTATAACAAAGTAAGTATTTAACGAATGGAAGAACTACTCAGAAAAGTAGAGGAACTGGGAATTTCGCTGGTGGCCCAAGGGGAACAACTGGACATCTATGACCCGGCTAATGCCCTCACCGATGACTTACTGCATGCGCTGAAAAATAATAAAGAGGCCCTGCTACAACTCCTGCAAGGCGTTACAGGCGATAAGTATATTCCGATCCCCCGGACAGCAGAAAAAAAATACTATCACCTGTCCGCAGCACAGCGGCGGCTGTACTTCCAGTATGAATTCGACAAAACATCACTGGCCTATAATATTCCACAGGCAGTAACCCTGACCGGTAAACCGGACAAAGCAAGGATAAAGAATGCCTTCACTGTCTTACTGGACCGTCATGAAATATTCCGCACCGCTTTCGAAATGGTAAACGACCTGCCAATGCAGCAGGTATTACCGCCACAGGATTTTGATCTGGAAGAATTGCATGCAGATAATGGCGATGTGAAGACTATAATACATCAGTTTATAAGACCCTTTGATTTGCATAAACCTCCCTTGTTCAGAGCAGGATTGATCAACGTCGGGCCGGATGAGCATGTGCTCGTGGTAGACATGCATCATATTGCATCTGATGGGGTGTCGGCAGGAATACTGATAAGGGACTTTATGGCTATCTACAATGAGGAAGTGTTGCCACCATTGCCTTTGCAATACAAGGATTTTGCGGAGTGGCAACAATCTCCTGCACAACAGCAATTCATGTCCGCCCATAAACAATACTGGGTGGATGAGTTCATAGAAGTGCCCGGCCGCCTTGAATTACCTGCTGATTTTCCACGGCCGCTCATTAAGGAATATAGCGGCAGCTCTGTGACTATTGAAATAGATGCAACAACAACTGCGGGATTGAGAACCATCGCAGAACAGGACGGCGCCACCATGTTCATGGTGATGTTGTCGCTCTTCAATGTATTGCTCAGTAAACTCTCCAATCAACAGGATATTGTTATCGGATCAGTTACCGCCGGCCGTCAGCATCCCGATCTCGCCAATATGTTCGGTATGTTTGCCAACACCCTCGTGCTGAGAAATGAGGTGAAAGGAGCGCTTAGCTTCAAAGAGCTGCTGGCTGTTGTGAAAGCACGTGCACTACAGTGTTTTGCGCATCAGTACTATCCTTATGAAGAGCTGGTGGAGCAACTGAGAGTAGAAAGAGATACCAGCCGGAATCCGCTGTTCGATGTATTATTTGCCTACAATAATTTTGAACCAGCCTACCTGGAAATGCCGGGCCTTACCCTGCAGCCCTGCAGCTTTGAGCCTGGTGTCGCCAAGTTTGATCTTACCTTAACGGTAACCGAACAAACGGAAACAATGAAACTGAGCCTGGAATATGCGACCTCCATTTTCAAAGCCGGAACCATCGAAAAATTTATGGTCTGTTTTCATCGTATTATCAACGCCGTATTGGCGAATCCGTTTGTAAACATCACTGATATCGACATATTGTCTGAAGCCGAAAGGGAACAGGTGCTGTATGGATTCAACAATACAAAAGTGAGTTATGCTGCAGACAAAACAGTGATTGACCTGTTTGAAGAACAGGTATTGCGCACACCTGCCAATACAGCTATTATCTGTGAAGAAACCAGGATTTCCTATCAGACATTAAACACAACTGTCAATAAGCTGGCGCATTATCTGAGGGAGAAACTCGATATAAAACCAAATGACCTTATAGGGGTGATGCTGCCCAGGACAGAAAGTCTTATTATCAGTATCCTGGCGATACTGAAAGCGGGTGCGGCGTATGTGCCTATCGACCCAAACTATCCCGAGGAACGTATACAGCTCTTGACGACCAACAGCGGATTGAAGGCCATCATAGGCTTACAGACAAATAGTAGCCGGGATACCGGGGTGCCATTGGTTTCCATCATTGCGGAGAGAAATTTTATCGCCGGACAGCCGGATTTTAATCCGGAGAAAATAACAGGCCCCGATGACCTGATCTACGTAATCTATACTTCTGGTTCTACCGGTGTTCCCAAAGGAGCCATGATCAGACATCATTCATTTACCAATCTGATAGAATGGTATCGTGATAAGTTGAAACTGACGCCTGCAGACGTTATGTTGTTGCTTGCGCCGGTAAGTTTTGACCTGGCACAAAAGAATATTTTCTCTCCGCTGGCAGTCGGCGCACCTTTATGCCTGTCTGAAAAATTGCATCTGGAGTATAATGCCATTGCCGAAACAATCAAAAGGGAAGGCGTAACAATAGTAAATCTTGCTCCCAGCGCATTTTATCCGCTATTGGAAGAAGAAGAGTATTCCCACTTCCGGAATCTGCAGCCGCTCAGGCAAGTGGTGCTGGGCGGAGAACCTATCCATACCAGGGAACTGGATGGCTGGCGTAAATCGGCTTATTATAATGCCATCATCATTAATTCGTATGGTCCCACTGAGTGCACGGATGTGGTGTCCTGGCATGAACTGTCTGACTACGAACTCGAAAAAGCCAAAAGCATCCCGATCGGGAAAGCGGCATATAATACACAGTTGTATATACTGGACCGGGATCTGAAACCAGTGCCAGTGGGAGTAACTGGAGATATCTATATCGGCGGGGTATGCGTGGGAAATGGATACCTGAACAACAGTCAGTTGACAGCAGAGAAGTTTATAAAGAATCCTTTCGATGAGCAGCGGCTGATTTATCGTACAGGAGATCTGGGAAAATGGCTACCGGAAGGCAGTATCGAATTCACCGGCAGAAATGATGATCAGGTGAAGATACGCGGATTCCGGATTGAGCTGTCCGAAATAACCAACAACCTTACAAGTCACCCTATGGTGAAGGATGCGGTAGTATTGCCGGTGAAGAAATACGGCAATGAGCATTTGTCGGCCTACTATACAGCAGAAGAGGAGATACCAGTAACCGTACTGAGAAGCTTCCTGGCAGCCAAATTACCCGGGCATATGGTGCCCGCATATTATGTTCATTTAAAAAGCCTGCCGCTGAATCCAAATGGTAAGCTGGACAAAAAAGCGCTGCCGGAACCAGATGTAGAAATCACCGACAGTTATGCGAAGCCTGAAACAAACATACAGTCAAAGCTGGTAGAAATCTGGTCCCGGGTGCTGAATATCAACAGTGACAAAATCAGCATCTATGCTAACTTCTTTGATCTGGGTGGTCATTCACTAAAAATAATTCAGTTAAACAGACTGGTGAATGAGGCAATGAATGTTAATATCTCTGTGGCAAATACCTTCCGGCTATCCAATATTTCTTTAATGGCGGACTTCATCGTAAATGGTGATAAAAAAACGTCGGAGATGGAAAAGGAATTTGAAGATCGCGGGGACTTTCTGAATTTATTAAGCAGATAAAATACCAAAATCAGCCAGGTATGGATAATAAATATACGGGGTATGAAATTGCCATAATCGGTATGGCCGGCCAATTCCCCGGTGCGGAAGATATACAGGCATTCTGGGAGAACCTGAAAAACGGCGTTGAATCTATCAGTCATTTTACCCGGGAAGAACTTCTGGAAGAAGAAATTGATACTGCTTTGATTGATCGTCCGGACTATGTTCGGGCCAATGCATATTTGAAAAACAAGGGGCAGTTTGATGCAGCATTTTTTGATTACCGGCCAGATGAAGCAAACATGATGGATCCACAGATGCGGGTATTGCATCAGTGCGTATGGGCGGCCATAGAAGATGCCGGATACAATATCAATAATTACAAGGGCCGGGTAGCACTTTTTGCCGGCGCGACTTCTGATGTCAACTGGCAAAACTATTCCACCCTGACCAACAATCGTTTTCTGTCTGACCAATACTTCAGCGAGTTCCTGACGAATGTGCAATATACCAGTTCGAAAATATCTTATCAGTTCAACCTGCGTGGTCCTTCTGTTTTTCTCAATACGGCCTGTTCTACTTCGCTGGTAGCCGTTCACCAGGCCTGCAACAGTTTATTGCTGGGCGAATGTTCAATGGCGCTGGCGGGCGGCGTATCCATCAGGAACTTTTCCAAACGGGGATATATTCACCGTGAAGGCATGATCCTTTCTGCAGATGGCCATTGCCGTGCTTTTGATGCGGAGGCAAGTGGAACGGTTGGCGGTGAAGGCGTTGGTATCGTAGTCCTGAAAAGACTGAAAAACGCACTGGAAGACAAAGACAATATACTGGCCGTCATCAAAGGCACAGGTATCAATAATGACGGCGCTGGTAAAGTGGGATATACTGCTCCCGGAATTGACGGACAGGTGGGGGCAATTGTAATGGCCACCAAAATGGCCCGGGTACCTTTAGAAACAATCACTTACCTGGAAACCCATGGTACCGGTACCCGGCTGGGCGATCCGGTGGAGGTGGAAGCGCTGAATAATGTATTTGGAAAAGGTGATGAAAAATATTGCGCTATCGGGTCTGTCAAAACAAATATTGGACACCTTGATGTGGCGGCAGGAGTAGCCGGCCTGATAAAAGTAGTATTATCATTACAGCATAAACAACTTCCTCCCAGCCTCCATTTTAAAACACCTAATCCACAGATCAATTTCAGCAATGGCCCTTTTTATGTAAACACGGTGCTGAAAGAATGGAGTAATGAAGCAGGACCATTGCGGGCGGGAATAAGCTCATTTGGTATTGGTGGAACCAATGTCCACATGGTCATAGAGGAAGCGCCGGTTGCAGCGCCTGCGCAAGCGGAAAAAAGCCGTTTCCGCCTATTGCCGTTTTCTGCAAAAAGTCCTTCAGCACTGGAAGGAAATATCAGGAAACTGGGGCAGTTCCTGGCGGCCAACAAAAATACATCACTCACGGATACCGCCTATACGCTTCAAACGGGAAGGGCTGCTTTCAGATACCGGAAAATGCTGGTATGTAAAGATATCCCGGAGGCAGTGGAGCTGCTGGATGGAATCAAAACGGAACCGCTGACAGATACCACTGCTGCGGATGTAAAGCCTCCGGTAGCATTTATGTTTCCCGGACAGGGCGCCCAATACAGAGATATGTGCCGGGATCTCTACGAAGATGAACCCGTATTCAGAGCGGAGATAGTGCGTTGCCTGGAAATATGCAGCAGTGAGCTTGAAAGGGATTTGTATCACATCCTGTTTTCATGTACTGATGATTCTACGGTGAGCGATATAGACGATACACAGTATACGCAGCCGGCATTGTTCGTTATAGAGTACGCACTTGCCAGACTRATCATGTCATGGGGCATTGTCCCCGATCTGATGATAGGCCACAGCCTGGGTGAATATGTAGCCGCCTGCATAGGAGGCGTTTTTTCATTGGCAGAAGCATTGAAGCTGGTCATCAGAAGAGGACAGCTGATGCAGCAGGTGGACCGGGGCGCGATGTTGGGCATCTCCTTATCGGAGGCTGATCTCAAGCCATTTCTTAAAAGCCACAAAGGCATTTCCCTCGCCGCCGTGAACAGCTCGGAATTATGCGTGGTATCAGGGCCGGAACAAGCGATCAGTGAATTTGCCACCTGTATGAAGGAAGAAGGACATCCTGTAAGGAACATCCGGACTTCTCACGCATTTCACTCCTCCATGATGGATGAAATGCTGGAGGAATTTGAAAATGAAGTAAGAAAAATTACACTCCGGCCTTCTACTATTCCCATTATTTCAAATCTTTCCGGGAGAATTTTAAAGGATAAGGAAATTACAGATGCTGCGTACTGGGGTAAACACCTGCGCAATACGGTTCAGTTCTCCCGCGGGCTGGATACCCTTCTGAAAGAAAAAAATATGATATGCATAGAAGTGGGGCCAGGAAAAGTGCTGAGCACATTTGTACGGTCGCATATCGGCAAGAAGAAAGGACATAAGGTCATTAACCTGGTGCGTACGCCACAGGAAGCTGTAAACGATGTAAGCTACCTGCTGCAGGCTGTTGGAGAGTCGTGGTTGCATGGCATTGAGCCCAACTGGGAGGCGCTGAACCAGGATAACAACTGCAGGAAAATATCATTGCCTGCCTATTCTTTTGATAAAACGGAGCATCTGGCTAATGTCGATGTGTTTAAGGTGTTGTCGGGAATGATGCAAAAGAGCTATGTGCAGAAGAAGCAGGACATTTCCCGGTGGTTTTATACGCCTACCTGGAAATTGCTGCCGCTGCCTGCTGTAAATACCGCACATAGAAGCAGTGGATGCACGCTGATATTTGCCGACTCCTGCGGAATTAGTCACCGGCTGATCAAAAAAATAAAAGAAGATAAAGGAGAAGTTGTTTACGTTCGAATGGCAGACAGCTACCAGGAAGAATCTTCCCATCTATATGAGCTGAATCCGAATGATGAAGAWGGATACAGACAGTTATTCTCCAGTTTATCTGACTACGGATTGCTGCCTCATCGTATCATCTATTGCTGGGGAATCACCAGGAAACAAGTGAATGAATTTTCCATTCCTGCAGGTAACATCTTCTTTTTCGGCTTGTTGGAAATAGCCCGTCAATACCATGCGCAGAGAGGAATTGACAGGAAGAAGATCATTGTGCTGACCAGCGATCTGCATCCTGTATTGGGCAGTAACAAAACATCCGGCGTAAAATCTATGTCGCTGGGGTTGTTGCGGATCATTGCGCAGGAGTTCCCGTTTATCGAAACCGGTCATATAGACATTTGCATGGAGGAGATGAATGTAGCCTATGTACAGCAACTTTATCAGGAAGTATGCACCGGAAATACCGGTAAAGTGATTAGCCTGCGACAGGGGCAAAGATGGGAACAGATTTATGAGCCGGTGATGGCAGAACCGGAAATGCCTGGAAGAGGATTCAGGGAAGAAGGCGTTTATCTGATTACCGGCGGCCTCGGGAATCTGGGTGTCACCATCTCCGGGTATCTGCTGAGAAACCTGCGTGCAAAAGTGATCTTGTTAGGCCGAACGGAAATACCACCGGCTGAATTGTGGGAGGGAATATTGGATGATGATGGCTTCAACGCAGAAATCAGGAAGAAAGTAAAACAACTGCAGGCGCTGCAACAGGAAGGTGGTGAAGTATTGTACCTGTCCTGCGATGTGGCCGATGCTGTTGCCATGCGCAATGCGGTGACCCGGGCGGAGAAAAGGTTCGGACCTGTTAATGGCGTGATTCATGCCGCCGGATTAGTGGGAGGCAATGCAGTGCAGTCGCTCACCGAGTTGCAGAGAAATGATTTCTATGAACAATTTTTGCCCAAGATAACGGGGTTACAGGTACTGAGGGAATTGATGGAAAGCAGAAATCCGGATTTCTGTATCATCATCTCTTCATTGGCTGTCGTTTTAGGTGGACTTGGTTTTGGTGCCTATGCCCCGGCAAATATTTTTATGGACTATTACATCGATGCCTACAGGAGAAAGGGACGTCTTTTAAACTGGGTATGCGTTGATCTCGATGGTCTGAATTTTGATGGCACCCCCACTAACGTTATCGACAGCAGTGAATTGTGGGAAGCGTTGAATATTGTATTGAAATTAAAAGAGATGTCCAGAATTGCGGTATCTGCCACTGACTTACAGGAAAGACTGAAGAAGTGGGTATACCGGCAGGAGGTGGCGGCAGAACCGGAGATAGTGACCACAGAAGCGTATACCGCTCCTGCCACAACACTAGAAGAAAAACTCACCGGAATGTGGTCTACCGTGTTAAGTATAGAAAAGGAGAAAATCAGTACTACCAGCAGTTTCTTTGAACTGGGAGGCAACTCCCTTATTGCGCCGGTGCTGCTGTCTGAGTTGAATGAGGCATTCGGCATTACTGTGYCGTTGAAATATTTATATCAATATCCTACTATCGAAATGCTCTCTGCTTATTTATCTGAAAAGCAGCAGATCGTTATCGGCTAAATGTAACCACTACTTTTTTTGTTAATCATTCCACCATGTACAACAGGATGGCTGTATATGTCGTTGCCCACCAGGACGACTGGCAATTATTTATGGACCCCCATATCAGCATTGATATCAACGACCCCGGTTGCAGAACATTAATTATACACACAACAGCCGGCGATGCAGGAGATGGAAGAAAGTACTGGCGTGCCCGCGAAGCGGGGGCTGTCAATTCACTGAAATTCAGAATAAGCCATGACATAGGAAAGCAGTTGCTCGGTGGATATATAATGGTGAACAAAAAGAAAATTTTCCGGACACAGGCGGCCCATTGCAGTATCTATTTTCTGCGACTACCCGACGGCGGTCCATATGGTGAAGGCTTTGCCCGGTATGGTTTTCAAAGTCTCTCGAAATTGCGTGGGAATAGTATCGGACAAATTCATTCCGTGGATGGGCTCAATTGCTTTAGCAGTTTTTCTGAAATAGGCAGGCTGCTTGACAATATCATTAACAGGGAACTACAGGCAGGACGTATGAAAGACGATAGCCCTATTGTGCTGAATTTTCCGGAGTATGATAATAACATCAATCCGGATGATCATAACGATCACCTGAATACAGCACTGTTGCTGATGTCGATGAAAGTATATGCCACTGCAGGAAAACGTGCTTTTGTTCATTATCATATTCAGCACGTGGCACCGGATCTGGACGGAACAGAACTGTTCTGGAAAGTAGGCATGTTCAGCGTATACCATCAGACAGTACTGGATTTACATGGCCATTCCACTATCGGCGAAACACATCAGTACAGCATATGGTCAAGAAAAAATATCATCTGCAGGGATATTCTGTAGCAACTGTAGCATATCAATACCTCAATATCTGAAGCAATGCTGAATCACCTTATGGAAACAGGAATAAAAACGGAGATACTGGAAACCGGTTTTGTACAAAAACGGGAATGGATGCTGTATAAGATCAGAGAAGATCATTATCCACTGAATATAACTGTCGATTTTTCGCTGGACAGTTTTGATCGTGATGTTTTCCAGAAAACCATCGACCTGTTGGTACTGCGCCACGAAATTTTCAGGACCACCCTCCAGGTGATCGGAGGCAGCCTGAAACAAATA
Source organism: Chitinophaga sp. 01L420 (assembly GCF_056399985.1). Taxonomy (NCBI): domain Bacteria; kingdom Pseudomonadati; phylum Bacteroidota; class Chitinophagia; order Chitinophagales; family Chitinophagaceae; genus Chitinophaga; species Chitinophaga sp. 01L420. Next base: position 24,011 of record NZ_JBFTSK010000029.1, on the reverse strand, counting down.
ATACATGATCCGGAAAAATTCCATGTTGGCTTCAACTACTACGATCTATCCGGGAGTAGCCCTGCGGAAAGGGAATTGTTTACAGGTAATAAGATGCTGTTGCTGTCTTATATGCCTTTCAATTTCGAATTCGGACCGATGTTACGGATCGCCGTATTCAAAACAGCGGGGGAGAAATTTGACATCGTTTTTATATTTCATCACCTGATTTTTGATAACATTTCTGTTCAGATATTCAAGGCGGATGCCGTACGTATATGGGGGCAGTTGATGTACGGAGAAAGCGGACTTTCGGATACAGAACAACCCCAATACAGGACCTATGTTGCATTTGAACAGAAGCTGCTGAACTCTGCTCTGGGCGATGCTCACCGGCATTACTGGTCGCTGCAGTTGAAGGAAGCGTTTCCCCGGTTCCGTTTTATTGATGCGCAAGCGTGGAAAACATATCAGGATCGACAGTTGAGAAAGGTACAGGAGGTGAAACGCAGGGTCTTCAGCTTACCTTTTTACGATAGGCGTTTTCTGGGCAGCGTGGTCAGGAGATATAGTTTTAATCAGGCAGGTGCTATCTGTTTTGATTATTCCAGCGAAACTATCAAACAGGTATTTGAATACAAAAACAATCGGAACAGCAATCTTCATTCTGTTTTCCTGGCAGGTTTTATTCTCGCTTTCCATAAGCTATGTGGCCAGGAAAAATTTGTTTTTGATATCCCTGCATACAGGCGAACAGATGGAATATTTAAAAGTGTGATTGGCTGGCTGGCAGCCGGTGGGGTTTGTTATTTTGATATACTGGAGAATAAAAGCCCTGCTGCATGGCTGCAATATATAGACAGGCAGTTGTCGCATCTGGCCAAGCATTGTGTATACCCTTTCGAAATATTGGACTATGAATCCGCTATTCCTCTTGGCGGGGCAGTACCGGTTTTCTTTACCGTTTCTGAAACATCACGTGCTATTGGCCCCGGGGGAGGATCCGGTATCGTGAGCCACGATACAGAAGGATCGGCCGTTTACGAGGAGGTGGCCGTATTCCTTGATGTTTATACGGATGCCTGCCGGCTCAAAATGATGTATAACAATGCTATTATCCCTGCGGACATCGTGGAAAAATTTATGTGGGAACAAGAGGCCTGCCTTCGTCATCTGCTCAGGGAAATTCTATAAAAATCTGCCATGGGAAACATGAAAGAAAACAATGTAATCGGAATAGTAGGAGGGATGGGGCCACAGGCTGGTGTGGCTTTATTTGAGCGTATTCTGTACCATACCAAAGCGCTGAGTGATCAGCAACATCTGTCAACTATACTGATGTCGTTTCCTTCTCATATTGTAGACAGAACATCTTTCCTGGAAGGACATGAACCGGTAAATCCCGCCTTCACTATAGCAAAGGTTATCAACCGGCTGGAAATGGCGGGTGCCGGTGTGATAGGAATAGCCTGCAATACCGCGCACTGCTCAAGAATTTATGATGTTATACTTGACGAATTGCAGAAAACAAACAGCCCCATAAAACTTGTAAACATGATCTCCGAAGTATGCAGGCGGATTGAAGAACATTATCCGGGTGCGCGAAGGATTGGGGTGATGGCTACAGACGGCACTTACAAGTCGGGCGTGTACCAGGAGTTGCTGCAGAAATGTGGTCTTGAAGCAATAATGCCGGATCCAGCCTTTCAGCATACTGTTATTCACAGGATGATATATGACCCCGATTTCGGCATTAAAGCCCATTCCGTGAAGATCAGCCCTAAAGTAAATGCATTACTGAAAAAGGCGTTGCAATTCTTCAGGAGGCAGGCAGTTGATGCCATCATTCTGGGATGTACAGAGCTTTCGCTGATCCTTCAGGAAGAGGGACTGGAAAATATACCGGTTATTGATTCCTCGAAATCCCTGGCCCTGGCGCTCATCAGGGAGGCAACGGCGGAGAAAACAGCAAATAAAATACCTGAATCAACTTCTAATCTCAATGAAAATAGTTCAAAGTTTCTGGTCTAAACCTTCCCGGCAATCCAACTCCCAGTTGGTAGATGCACGGTTTAATGGCGGTTGGCTCCATCGCAGCCTGAATTACTACAGCTGGGCGCTTAGCTGCCTGCAACTGCGGAAATATTATGATAGTGTGGAGCTGGTAACCGACGAATGGGGTAAAGAAATACTGATCGACAAACTGAATCTTCCCTACACCAAGGTAACAGTAGCCCTTGATGAATTAAACAGATTCGATGCCGGCCTGTGGACAATGGGAAAAGTATATGCTTATGGTTTACAGCAGGAGCCATTTATACACGTGGACAGTGACGTGTTTATCTGGAAACCGTTTGAGGATGATATCGTAAACGCGTCCCTTGTAGCGCAGAATCTTGAAGAAAAAGGTCAGGGCTATTCTGAATCCTTCCTAGCCGTATGTGATACTTTTTCGCATGTTCCTGAATACTTCCAGCCCTTGTATGATCAGGGGTTTTCACCTTCTGCCAACGCTGGTATTCTTGGGGGTAATAATATCCCGTTTATACAGAATTATGTCCGGGAAGTATTTTCTTTCCTGGATAATAATAAAAAGGACCTGGATAGTATGATCAGGGAGAATGCCGGAAACTTCAGCGTCGTTTGTGAGCAGGTGATTTTCTATTCCTATGCCAAACACTGCGGGGTGGATATTGGATATCTGCTTCCGGCAACACCTAGCCTGCCACCTGACATAGGATACTTTCATATGGCAGAACAAAACAGGGGCCTCGTTCACTGCGTGAGTTTCTATAAAAGGGACTTGTTGTCCTATGCCACGCTGAAATGGAGGTTGTGGGAAAATTATCCCGCGTACTATAGTAAGATAAATAAGCTAATCGCTGATGCAGAAATCTAAAAAAAAGTAAAATGGAGTCTGTTTATACTGATATAACAGAAAAACTGTTGTATGTCTACAATCGCTTTTCTGCCGATGATAAAGAAATGATATCTCCGGATTTGCATGGGCATACCCCAAAACCCGACAGCATAGGCTATGGTAGCCTGGGATGGCATCTTTTTGCGCTTGAGCTCTACCGGTATACCGGCGAGCAGCAGATCTTAGCAGATATAAGCCGTCATCTGCATGCGCTGGAACTGTACACGCTTCGCAATAGATCGAATAACTACAGCCTGGTAAACGGACGCTCAGGATTACCTTACTTATATCTTCAGTTGTACCGGGTAACAAAGGAGCAGAGCTGGCTGGATAAATGTACCGGAATAGTGAAGAAACACTGGGACAAAGATGCCGGCAACCTGAAAATATTTGATAACAAAGGGATCGTAAATGGATTGTCGGGTCTGATATTGTTTTACCTCGATCTGTATACGGAGATCAGAGAGGAATGGCTGATGACACATATCACGCAGTGCACAATGGACCTGATCAATAAGGCCAATATGGGCGAGTCGGATGTTTACTGGCCATATGATTTTTTTGAAGACGATCAGGAGATGGTCTGGATGAGTGATCGTTCGGCGATTGCCCTGTGTTGCCTCGAATTGGGCAGGTATAGCGGCAATAATGTTTTACTGTCGTTGGCGAAAGGTATTTTAAGCAGGGAGGGCAGCAGGAAAGTGGGTATAGTGGCATCGGGTAATCTCGGAAACATCAGTGATATGCTCGTTAACATGCATGCCGCTGCATTGAATATAGTGCCGGTTGCCGCGGAAGAACACAGGATGGCGACATTGCCGGAAGTGTTATTGTCAGAAGATATTCCCAGCAATTTGTACTATGGAATGGCTGGCCATGCGTTGGGATTCCGGGAGGCATACAACATCTCTGGTAATCCTGATTGGCTGCAAGCCGCAAAAAGAATAGGTGCCACACTTGAAGAGCAGCTCATGCAGATGATAAGCAGCGGAACTGACAGGCGCTTTTTTACGGGGATTGCCGGCATTGGTTATGCTTTGCTAAAGATAGCAGACAAAAGTGCATCTCCTTCCCTGATGCTGCCACGTGTCCATAGTGGGGAAGAGTCGTCTCTATCCGGTGGCTCTCTGATAAATGCGAATGTTCAGATTGATCAGCCAATCGTAAACCGGATACTGGTACAGAAGAATTATAAAGAAACACTGAATCTGCTGAAAAAACATTTTCAACCGGAAACGAATACTTTTTTACTCCAGGAGCCGCCCCTTTATCCACCGCAGTTACAGGACTTTGTAACAACCTTGAAAAAGGCCCGTCCGGATACAGATAATAACTGGGCGCTTGTGCAGGAAATGCTGGAGCGGGAAAGGGCGGGTAACAGACTTAGAGAATCGCAGGGCCGTCCTGTAGACGATGATATCCTGTATGGGCAACGGGTGGATAAAGTATTTCAGATTTCCCGCAGCCAATTGCTGTCGCTTAGACTGGTGGTGTCTGACAGGTTTTTTATTCTCAAACGGGAACCGGTGATTGACCTGACAGAAAAGGTGTCGGCTGCCGTGCTGCAGGAGCTGCTCACCGAATACGGCTCATTGTCGTACTTCATGCGTATCGACAACTTTAACCAGGTGCAGATTCAACGGCTGGATATACGAAGACTCTATGTTGATCAATTCATTACACCAGCAACGGTAGATGAAGTGGCAGCAATAATAATATCTTTTGTAGAGCGGCAGGACGAGGAGAATATTAACATGCTTATTGCCGGATTGGAGGTGGAAAACCTGGATGCGGTCAAAGAAGTGCTGAGAGAACGGTTCCTGGAAGCCATGCAATGGCTGCTGGCGATTGGGTTGTTGGAAGAATTTCCTGCTGCATCCTGAATTATTTTTTAAATAATCTTATGAAGAGCTTACCAGTAACTGATATCATCACTGTTTGGAAAAGACTTTACCTGGAGGAACAACTGGATGCAATATTATTGCAGACGGCACTTCCATCTGAAATATGGATCATTCATTATGAAGATCATATTGATATCATTCAGTTGGTAAACCGCTTCAGGGAGAGGTTTCCCGCCATATTTCTTATCAGGTCTGATAAGAATTTAAAGTACTTCGGACGTTTCAGTATTGCCAGCCATGTAACCAGTGAATATACGTGGCTGATCGATGATGATATTGTGCCTGGTAAACGATGGCTTGAACTGAGCCACCAGAAGTGCGCGGCGTTAAATGCTGTTATTGGTTGCAGTGGAAGGATTATCCCCAAAGGTATTTTTGTGCCAGAGAAGGGAGAGTATCCCGATCCGGAGAAATATTTTGTAGGAGATGGGAATGAATCGGCAGAAATGAACTGCTGCGAGGAAGATACCGTTGTTGACTTTGCATGTAACAGCTACTTTATCCGGTCCCGCTGGATACGCGATTTCTGGGCGATATGGCCAAGTACATTTAACTCCGGAGAAGACATCCATTTAAGTGCCTCACTGAAAATCCGTCAGAACATACCTACCGTTGTTCCTGCTCAAAATTGTGCTGAAAGCACCGGAAACCGGAAGAAAGAGTATGGAAGGGATCAGCATTCCTCCTGGCTGAAGCCCGGTTTTTTTACGATCAGGGAAGGGGTTTTCCGGGATCTGATCACCGTTAGGGGCTGGAAGCCCCTGTTATGGCAGCAGGCATCTTTCCCGCAATTGGCTAAACCTTAAGATTCATTATATAATTTATTCTATGAAGTCTTTAAATAATAGCGCCGTCAAATTAGAATGGATGACGAGTGAACCCGCTACCGACCGAAGGATCGCCATGCTTATTCCTCAGTACAATGAGGGTGCTGATAAAGATTTTGAGCAGCGTCTGGAATATTTTAAAATGCTGGCAGACAAACACCGGGAACAATTGGATATCATCTTGATTGATGACGGATCAACGAATGATAGTCTTGAAAAAATGAACCTTTTCCTGGCTGTAAATCCTGGTGCTTTTTATCTGGCATCTGTATATCCGAATGCCAATAAGGTAGGGGCGCTTTTTCTGACCACCTTATCTATTTCTCATGAGTTTGTGGTATTGTCGGACTTTGATACTGATATTAACGGTCTGGAGAAACTGCCGGCTGTATTTGACGGCTTCAGAAGTGATGATGTGCTGATGGGGTGTTATTTCAGGATGCTTCCTTTTGAAGGATCGGGGAATATCTTTCTCTACCAGCAGCTTGAATATTCTTTGCATCGCAGTATTTACCGTTATCATGAGAAAGAGCAAAGCACACGGGTGATGCCCGGAGCAGGCAGTTGTTATCGCCGTGAGGCGCTGGTGGCTATCTATCGGCAACACAGCGGGCTCCGTAGTGGGGAAGACAGAGAGGCCACTTTAATAGGGTTGAAGATGGGCTATAAAACCTTTTACCTCAATACCGTGCTGGCCTTAACAAGGCCACCCTTGTCCGACCGGGCGCTGATCACGCAAAGAATCAGATGGAACATAGGGTACCTGGAAACATTCTATAAAGAAAGGAATTATTATTTCAGTGAGATCTGGAAATTCAGCCGCATCGGTATGATCACCATTGTAGATTTCTCTTCGCTCGTATTTCTGCTCTTGTTTCCTGTTATTGCCGTGGTTTGCGGCATTGCCGGTGGTATTTACCTGCTGCTGTTGCTGGTTTCTATTTATGTAGTACAACTCGGCTGGTGCCTGAATTTATTATGGAAAGCGCCCGAGGAGTCACATGAGTTCAGGGCAAAAAAATTAATTTCTGTTCTGCTATACCCGGTAATTAAATTTTACATTGATTATTTTGCATGGAACCGGGCTTTTATGTTGTTTATCAGCAACATCAGAAAGCTTAAGAAAAAAGCAGCGAATCAAAACAAAAGTAAAAATGAAATACCCACTAATATAAATATGGAAGAAACCCCTCGTGCAGAATCGGTCAAAGGCCGTTGATTCGAATGGAGATGGGCCAGGCGGGTTGTAAAGAAAGCGTCGGTTTCAAAAACTGTAAAAAATATTTGCAGTTTAAATCTTAATTTGTATATTGATTATACAAGTGTTAACCGGATTTGTTTGAACCGCATAATTCTAGGTCCTATGTCACTAAAAGCCATCAATTTAGCGCTAGTTGATGAACGTACCCTGTTGAGTAAAATTTTAAAAAACTATCTCGGAGAGCATGAAACGATCAATGTTGTTTTCCACGTTTCAGAACCGGTCGACCTTTTTAAGAAGCTGAATGATTTTGATATCAACATTTTGTTGATAGATATATTCATTTATCAGCCCAATGCACTTGAATTGCTGGAAGCCATCCGGACTGAGTATCCCAATGTCAAGATTCTTGTGTTATCAAAATCTATGGATGTTGCCCATATCAGCGAATTGCTGGAAATAGGTATTCATGGCTATGTTTCAAAGATGGATGATCCTGCGGAATTACTTCAGGCAATCTCGGCACTGTCAGAAGGAAAGATTCACCGTAACAGATTGTTTACAGAGGCTTTATATTGGAATAAGCAAAACAATGAAAGGGTTTATACTGCCGCTGATTTAATCTCCCTTACTGAAAGAGAAAAAAGGGTACTACAGTTATTGTGGGAGGAAAAAAGTAACAGGGAAATTGCAAATGAGGTTTTCCTCAGCATTCGATCGATAGAAAAAATAAGGCAGGATATGAAAGAGAAACTGGATATCAAATCAACCGTGGGACTGCTAAAATATGCTATCGGCAAAAAAATAATCTCTATCAATTCTATTAATGGAAAAATGCCGGACAGCAGTTACTAATAAGTACCTGTTGCCGGATAAAGATATTGATGCGCATTTAATGCGAATGCTTTCCTCTGCGCCGGACATATTCTTCCAGGTAACATTTATGTGGCAGCAGAAGTAAGGTCATTGCAATAAACATTGATAATACCGGCAATTTTTTCCGGATGATCGTGAATGAAGAAGTGCCCGCCTTCGAAGATGCTGTGGTAAAAGGGGGCATTGGTAAATCTTTGCCAATTGCTGATTTTACCGGCATTTTCTTCCTGATTTCCCATCATGGCGTAGATAGGTACATTTATAACAAAAGGGTCGAAAGTATTTTTTTCTGCCAGTTCAAAATCCGCTTTGAGGATAGGCAAATAATAACTCATGAGGTCTTTATCAGCGAGAAATTCCTCTGGTATGCCACCGAGTGCTGTCAGTTTTTCAATAAAATCCTCATTTCCCAACAGATGCCAGTCGTCCGTTTCCCGGATGCCAGGCCCTGCATTGCCGCTGGTGAAAAGAAACGCGGGAGGTTGATGGTGTTTTTCCAGGCGCTGTGCAACAGCCAGTGCGAGGTAGGCACCCAGGCTATGTCCGAATATGATAAAGGGGGTACCATTCCTCATGGTACTGATCTGTTGGTATATGTCATCCACAGCTAATCCAAAATCGTGCAACAGGGGCGACGCCATTCTTTTTCCTCTACCCGGAAGTTCTACTGGAATAACATCAAACCCTTTCAGTAGTGGCGTCAGATAGCGGAAAGAATATACATTTCCACCAGCGAAATGCAATAGGAATAGCTGTGCTTTCATTGTAGTTTTTGAAATTACAAATTTAAAATAAATCGATGTGCAAAATCCTGATCAGGTCTTAATAGAAGGATTACTTCGGTTTTTAAACCTGTTTTAGATAGCAATCTATAGATTTTAGCGGTATGCTCAAAGTAGGAAATACAATGAGCGTATACCTGTTTACAGGGATGTTTATGTTCGGGTTCCGGTGGGCACTATAAGGGACAAATCTTTTTCAGAAAGGTTTGCCCCTTTTCCTTTTTGGTTTAAATCGCTTCCAACCAGCTTTAATCAAAAAGCGCTATTTTTAATCGATGGCATGGAAGGTGGGTTTGCATAAATTTAAAAAAGATGTTTCATATAACGGGAATAATTATCTCTGTATTTCTTGCGTTGCTACTTTTTACAAAAAGGGRCAAATCAACCGCTGATTTTATTTTAGCATTATGGTTAGCCCTGATTGCTCTCCATTTGTTGTGCTATCACCTGCTGATTTCCGGAATGTATGTTGAATTCCCGTATTTTCTGGGTATTGAAATTCCATTGCCACTTATTCATGGTCCTTTTTTGTATTTGTATATTGCTACTTTAGTCGATCAAAGAAATAAAAGGCTGCACTGGTTTATCCATTTTATTCCTGCAACCATAGCCTACCTCTTGTTATCCGGCTTCTTTATCCGGACTTTTGCCTATAAAATCAATGTTTATCAACATCATGGGCTTGGATATGAAAAACTCATTTCAATTATACGCTTCCCCATTATACCTTCTGGTATTATTTACGTAGTCTTATCATTGATTTTATTAAAGAAGCACAGCATAAATATCTCAAAACAATTTTCTTACACAGAGAAAATCAATCTGAACTGGTTGGTTTACCTCACGATTGGAATGGGGGCCATATGGCTATCCGTTATATTCGGGAATGATATTTCTACCTTCATGCTGGTTGATTTATTCATTCTGTTTATTGGATATTTCGGAATAAAACAAGTGGGTATATTCACCAATAGAATGGTGAATAGTCAATTGATAGGTACTGATAGTATAGCGCTCAGTGATTCGGAAGAAGACGAAAATGACGCTGATCCTGGCTGTAGCAGCGTAACCATTGGTAGTGAAAAAACCAAATACATCAAAACGTCGGTCGGACCTGAACAGATGTCAAAAGTGCATAAGGAATTGACACTGTTAATGCAGACAGAAGAACTGTTTAAAGACCCCGAACTAAATCTGGATGGACTGGCAGGGCGGTTGGGTGTTCACAGCAATACCCTGTCCCAGGTAATTAATTCCATGGAGCAAAGGAATTTTTACGATTATATCAATGACTTCCGCGTAAAAGAATTTCAGCGGATAGCTGTATTGCCCGAAAATGGCAAATTTACGCTCCTTTCCCTTGCTTTTGAGGTGGGATTCAATTCAAAGACCTCTTTCAACCGGAATTTCAAAAAGGCAACGGGCCTGTCTCCCAAAGAATTCTGCCAACAGGAGAAAATACAATTGGGGCATCAGATGTGAGTAAAAGGGGCCAACCTACCTTTTGGAACGTGCAAAAGTTGCGTACAGAGAGACCATCTTACCTTTTGGAGCGTCCCAAAGAGGAATACCTGCTTCCTTTGCTACTAAAAAAATAAGATGGTAAAAAAGTTGTTATGGATACTATTGGCCGTGTTGTCGGTAATTATGGGGCTTTATCCAATTCTGTTCTTTTCGGCCGGGGAGATGCCGGGTATATTGAAAGCCAAACCCGATGAGCTTTTTCTTAATCCCTTCTGGTACCTGAGCCTGTATGTGCACATCATCTTCGGCGGGCTTGCTATACTGATCGGCTGGATACAATTTAGCCCCAAAATCAGAAGCAAAAATATAAAGCTCCACAGGGGAATCGGCAAGTTATATGTAATGGCCGTTTTATTAAGCTCGCTTGCGGGATTTAATATCGCTTTTTACGCAACGGGAGGTCTTCCTGTAGCTTTGGGCTTTATGAGTTTAAGCGTTATTTGGTTTTATACCACTTTAATGGCATACATCCGCATTAGGAACAGGCAAGTGGTACAACATAGAAATATGATGATTTATAGCTATGCCTGTTGCTTTGCGGCCGTTACTTTAAGAGGCTGGATGCCTTTTCTGCATATCATGTTTGGTAACTTTGCCTATATGGTTGTAGCGTGGTGGTGCTGGATACCTAATTTAGCAGTAGCTTATTTTCTGACCCAAAAACCGGCCATGGCAACTCCTGAATAACCTTAGGGCATATATCAAAAGGTTTGAGTTTTGTACCATAGGGCAATGTATTATTTCTGGATAAAGTGTTGGTGATCGATTTCAAAAATAAGAAATCTGGTGTGTTAAAAAGTGGCGAGGCAAGCATAGGATATAAGTGGGAACCCCGGATCTCCTAACCAATAGCGGCTTTCTTGTTTTGGATCAAAATAACGTCACAATTATCCAGATAGATAATATTCCAATGATGAAAGGTAGCGCAAACACACAAAGACTAATCGTCATCCAAACGAACGGATTGCTATTGTTGCCTGTCTTGTTGCTCCATATATTCCGCAAATCGGCCACAGATAACTGGTACATTTCGGGTTTTGTTAAACCGCAGGTCATTGCGTTTTTCATCGTTAGTCCCTGTTTAAATGCCTTTAATGTGCTCACTGGATAAAACAGTACACCTAGCCCTATGGCCCATAACGCCATGATCCAGATAACATAGATATTTTTCCAGCCGCCCGAAGCGATTTCCCAGGCAGAGATAGCACTTTCGCCTTTCCAGGTGGTATCGTAGCCAGTAACGATATGGTTTATATCGTGTAAATAAACATTTTTACGCCTGCTTTCAACATTGAGTACCGGGATTGAAAAAAAGCCAAATTTTATCCAGGCATATTTCTCATATATTCCGCCTTCTGTGCCATAATTGTGTTTTTTGTAAAAGTCCTGGAGTGCCAGCTCTACTGTCATACCTGATTGCTTTAATAATATATAAATCGCCCACTATGGGGGAGGGCCTGTAAAGTATCCGCTATGGCATCATTTTATGATCGTCAATATGGAGGAAGTAATAAAGCAGCCTAATACTATTGAAAGTAATATAAGAACGGTTTTAAACCAGTATTTTTTTGCTACCCAAACATAAAATGCTATGATAAGAATGGAAAATAAAAAGAAGAAGGAGTCTGACTGCAAAATTTCAAAATACCTGAATGCCAGGTAGAAATTGATGATGCCCAGGAAAATTGCCCCAATACTATGGGTGGCATTGAAGCCGACCCATGATTTCCACATGGTGAGTTTTTCTGTTAAAATCAATGGAGAAACCTCCATTGCCGTTATCAGTTTTTCATTTCGTGGATGCAAGGCATTTGTAAAAAGGGTAGCCCGAAGGTGGAGGATACCCATGGCCGCAATAATAAATGAACCTGTCTCCCAAAGATATTTTGCAATCATTGTGATCATTTTTTTATGAATGCAAAGTTCAGAAGAGAAAAATAGAATTCCATTCACCTCGGTGAAGAAATTATCTGTTTTCAATAATTCTTTTGCGGATACGGCTAAGAGAAGGTGGCTTTACACCTACAAATGAGGCAATATGGTATTGAGAGATGCGTTGCTGCAGGTCGGGGTATTCCTCGATAAATTTCTGGTATCGTTGTTCAGGCGTATCGGTATAGAAAGAAGTCAATTCTTTTTCAAGCTTTATAAGCACCATTCCCAGTACTAATCGTCCGATTTTGTCACCGGATTTCGTGTGCTCATAGAAATATTCAAAGCTTTCAAAGGTGGCAACGTGTATAATGGTATCTTCTAATGCCTGTATTATCCTTGAGGAAGGAGTCTGCGTTGTAAAGCTTTCATAGTTAGTCAGAAATCTTTTTTCGTTCACAAACGAAAAAGTCCTTTCCCAGCCATCCTGGTTGATATAATGACGCATCAAGCCGGATTCAATTAAGCCCATATATTTACACAGCTGCCCTTCTTGTAGAAAGAAATCACCCTTTCTGTAATGTTTTACCTGGAAGAGGTCTTTATAAATGACTTTATCTTCTTTACTGATGGGGACCAATTGTTGAAGCGTATCGATAAGAAAGGATTCCATTAGTATCTTATAATTTTTGTTGAAATTATATTTAGTTGGCGCTGCCAATTGTAAATAGTTCGACCTTTTCATCTCTTCCTCTTAACTCATTTTCACCTAATGATTTAGTTTGAAATTCAGTACTGAGGTCGAGCTTTTTTATCAGCTTATCAGAAATAAGTATATCAACTTTGTAAGTATTGCAAAGTCCTTGTATCCGGGCAGTGGTATTGAGTACATCACCCGTAAAGATGATTTCCTTTTTTATAACACCTATTTCTCCTGTGGTTACTTTTCCCAGGTGAAACCCTGCTTTGAACGCAGGTAATAATCCGAATTCCTCCTGATACCTGTCGGTTTGCTTACTGATGGCTGCTTTCATGGCAAAAAAGCATTGGATACAGTTATGGTTATTCAGCCCGTTTTTTAGATTCCAGGAAACGACGATTTCATCGCCTACATATTGATAGATTTCCCCTGAATATTGAATGATGGGATCTGATAAATCGGCGTAATACGCTTTGAGCATTTCGAAGTACCTGACATGACCTAAGTGTTCGGCTATCCGGGTGGAAGATTTCATGTCTAAAAACATAAAAATCCGCTCTTCTTCTTTCGGGCGGTGATACTTACCGGTGAAAAAATTAAATAGTACTACCTGCCCGATATTTTCGCTCATCTCCGTATAAAATTGTGAGCCGATAATGACCGCGGCCATATACACGGCAAAACTAACAACCGAGTAGTCCGAAAAGAATGCCCCGGTATTGTCCCAAACCCGCTTGTCAAAAAAGGTGGTCTTCAGTTCGAGGCAACTTGAGATGATATTGATGGTAATAAGAAATAATATAGTTGTTGCCAGGTAAATGATTGTTTTGCAGAAAATCTTTTTGCTAAAGCTTTCTTTTATAAAAAATTTATTGAACCACAGGATTTCAACCGTTCCAATTAATAGCCCAGTGAAAAGCGCAAAGACAGGTATAACAAAAAAGTTTCTGGTGAAATTATAGGGATTTTCAGTAGAAGGATAATATTGCAGCCTGCCAAGCAACCCCCTTTCGAGCTGAGAATAAACTATACCAAAGATCAGCCATATCGCACCGAAAGGAATGATCCGGGTTATGTTTCTTTTGATTTTAGGAGATAGCATAACATATTTATATCGGCCTAATATACGGCTTTCTGTTGCCAGATGAACCGGTACTATTTGGGGACTGAATGAAATGAACAGATCATTTATAGGAATATCCCGTATTTTCATATGACCATTTATGATCCCCTGTTATGACTGAAAATATAACCATATTCACCTGGGCGACTATTTGTTGCTGGGTAGTGTTTTGTAGCTACTGGTTGCTGCTCCGTAATAAAACCTTAAAAAATATCCAGGGACGAACCGCACGGCAGCGTTACCTGGGCACACTTGGGTATGTGCTCATCTTTACGTTACTCTATCTCCCCTTATTTGTACATGGTGGTTTTGCGGGCCGTATTATTCCTGCCCATTACCTGTTGCAGGGAATAGGTGCCCTGATATGTATGGCCGGTGTTGGCGTATGCATCTGGTCGCGTACTATACTGGGCCGGAACTGGAGTGGGGGAGTTACCGCAAAACAAGGGCATGAGTTAATTGTAGAGGGGCCTTATCGCCTGGTCAGGCATCCTATTTATTCGGGCTTTCTTACAGCGTTGGCAGGCACCTGCCTGGTAACAGGGGGACTGGCAGCTATAGTAGTTACCTGCATATATACGTTGGCGTTGTGTCTGAAAATAAATGATGAAGAAGTATTGCTAAGGGATGTTTTCCCTGGTACTTATGAGGTATATCAGCAACAAACCCGTAAGCTGATACCTTTCATCTGGTAAAACCTTCGGCCGATTCACGGATGTCATCAGTTGCACCCTGTGTGGTAATTACTTTTCCCCATGAGAGGCAAAGGTGGTTTAAAGGATGTTTATCTGACAAATGCCTGCAGGTGCGAGTGCAGTAATAATGCAGTCAGAATGATTAATTTTTCTGTGGAACCTCAGAGAAATTCGATATAGATCAGTGAGAAATTCATAGTACTAAATAAATAAAAACGGCTGCTGTAATGGCGGCCGTTCTTATTTATCTCATAACTTTAAATGATTTTGCGCCAGATTAGGTTGAGTATTTTACCGCTTCTGACTGACGCAGTAGTTATAAAAACACAAAACAGATAACATCTATGGACAAACCAGTTGTTAAAAAGGTGATTGACATCAACGCATCAACAAAAAAAGTTTGGAGCGTTTTTACGGATCCCGCAATAACAAGGCAAATGGGGGGTGAATATGTTTCTAAATGGAAAGTTGGTAGCTCATTTGGATGGAAAGGAAAAGGAAGCAGCCTTTATACGAACGGAACAATTCTTGAATTGGAACCGGAAAAATTGTTGAAGCATAGCCTGGTTGACCTCAAAGATAAAGATCGATTACTTTCAGTGATAACGTATCGGTTTGAAAAAAATGGGGCAGGGACAACCGTTTCGGCGATAGAGGAAATCAATTATGAAATGTCGGATTACCAGTTTAAAGAAGCCAATGAAGGTTGGGATGCGGTACTTCAGCTGGTAAAATATGTAGCAGAGAAATTATAGAATTGGGATGTCTGGTGGCCACGGTTTATTAATTATATTCGTTTTAGTGTAAATAAAAAAAAGACGTTAACCTAAATTAAATCAGATGGCAAGTTATATCGGATATGAGGGCGATGCAGATGACCAGGAGCACAGCAAAATTGGTGGTAGCGCTTTGTTACCGGAAGCTATAGAATGGCCGATAGATCGTCACAGCAGGAAAATGTTATTTGTAGCATCCTTATCTTCCCAATTGTTGAAGGCGCAATGTGATATTGTAATCCCGGAAGACCAGGTGCTGTCCATATTTTGCCCCTATGCAAAAGATGATATTGAATGCGCCATCGACATGGCCAGAGGCAGAGAAACAGGGACTGTCATTGCTCATTTTGCTGCAGCGCCGAGACAGGAGTTTGAATATCCTATTCATGATATTAAAAGGCTGGAATTAAATGAAGATATCGAAACGGATGAAGATGAGTTTTCTGAAGATGTAGAAGATAAGATAGGAGGTAGGCCCAACTGGCTCCAGGATAGATTCGATTACAGCAGTTATGATTTTGTACTGCAGATTTCCGGATTATATTTTGGGCAAATTATCCCCACCCACAAGCATATATTTATGGGTGGAATGTTGTACGTTTTCTACCATCCATCAGACAATAAAGGATTGGTTACTTTACAATATTCATAATCCTGAAAAATAATCCCTCCTGAAACGCAAATACGCCGTCTCATTTCCGAGACGGCGTATTTGTTTATTAATGTGTTGTTTATTTCAGATACACTTAGTAGTTAGGATTTTGAGTAAATGCTTTTGAAGCGTCCAACGTAGACTGCGGGATCGGGAAGATCCGGCGGAAAGGTTGTGACGCAGCCTTAGCTGTACCGGCGGCATCGAATTTGCCAAACCGGATGGCGGCCTTTCTTCTGTACATTTCCCAATACATCTCGTAGCCTGTTTCATTGTAAAGCGTTTGCTCCGTCAGGGCAGTGAGGGCAACGCCAGGGGCATTGTTATAGAGTGCCTCACGTGTTCTGCTCGTACGTAACTTGTTAACGTCTGCCAGGGCAAGACCGGTCTGACCGTTACGGAAATAAGCTTCAGCACGCATGCAATACATGCCTCCCAGGCGGTAAAGCGGGATATCTACATTGCTGGAACCATTATCTTTTTCCGGATCGAATTCGAACTTGAAGGGGCGTACGCCGCGATTGATTTCTGCCTGTGTGAAAACGGCCTGGGCTGGGTTGGCGAAGTTAAGCGCCGGTGTAAAGTCCATTGGCAGGGTAGTGTTTTTTTCACAGTTGAGTTTTATCACTTTGATACGTCCATCAGGAGTGCGTTCAAAATCACCGGAAGGCAACAGGTTAGGACCGTATTGCTGGCCTACCTGGAGTCCACGGTTGAAATGGAACCATGACAGCGTTCTGGCGCTTAACACGAAGGTAGTGCCGGGTACGCTCACGTCTGTACCATCGTTCATGAACCAGGTACCATCAGCATACTGGTAGTGGCGCTGAAAACGGGGATCACTATGGTTGCCATCCCAGGTAGCGTAAAACTCGGGAGTGATGCAGGATGCGTTGGTACCACGGTTAACAGGAGAAGGTTTCTGGTTCCTTTCCATGCACATGTAGGCGAAATCGTTGTCGCCGTTGCGTAGTGTATTGAGCACCTGCGTTACCACAAAAATCAATTCTGGTCTGCCGCTGTTATCAATATCAAAATTTTTGAAGAAGTTGCTTTCCAGCTGAAATTGGCTGTTTGAAATCAGCAGGGAAGTATACTTGATCACCTTGTCCATATCTGAACCATCGTTGTCCACTGCTTTCTCTTTGAAGTCGAAGGTAGCAGCAGTACGGTTCTTGAACACCGCGCGGTTCAGGTACATATCTGCGAGTAATGCGTATGCAGCCTGTTTGGTGAACCTGCCGTTGTGTGTATTCTGTTGGCGTAATTCGGCCAGGTTAGGGATGAGTGATTCTACTTCTTTGATAAGATCATCGATGGTAGTTGCTGCTTTCCTTACCTGTAAAGGTGCATTTACCACGTTAGGATCGCGGTAGGGCGCCTGACCGAAAAGGTCCAGTGTATGGTAGGTGTAAAAAGCCAGTAACCCTCTCGCTTCTGCCAGGAACAGGGCTTTGTTGGTGAAATCCTGTTTGCTGTTGATGGTGCTGATAGCCGTCAGTGACTTGGTGATACCATTGTTCAGGTTATTCCAGGTGTTGGTAACCACGGAATTGTCGGGGCCCCAGGTAAACTCATGGATGGCACGCCAAACACCACCATCACCCCAGTCGCTACCACGGGTGGGGAGTAGCGCTTCATCTGTTGAATACTCCTGTAATGCAAACACGTTACCATGATCTACAAACGTAGCATCGCCCAATTGACCGTATGCTGCGGCTATTGCATTTTCAGGATTTGAATTGTTGGAACCGAGCACCTCATCGATCACCTGTTCGTGCAGGTTGGTACAGCCCATCAGGCCCACAAGGAGAGAAGCGCAGGTTAGTTTATATAGTCTTGATGAATTGATTCTCATATTTCGATGTATTAAAATTTAACCGTTGCACCTAACAGGTATGTTTTAGCAGCTGGATAGGTGGCATAATCAACACCCAGGGACTGGTTTCCTCCCACGTTCTTGGTGGTATTCACCAGTGGATCGAATCCTGAATAGCCAGTGATGGTAAACAGGTTCTGGGCACTTGCATAGATGTTTAATGATTGCAGCCATGGCAATTGTTTCACAGTAAGGGTGTATCCCAGGCGGAGATTATTCAGACGGATGAAGTCCGATTTTTCCAGGTACAGGGAAGACAGTTGTACTGCGTTAGAAGTATTTGCCTTAGCGTCAAAGTATTTTTTCAGCACGTTACGGTCGGAGGCCAGGCTGTTGATGTTCAGATCAAGCGCAGTATTATTCACCAGGTAACCACCGGTTTGGCCGATGAAGGAAACTGCGAGGTCAAACTTCATATAACGCAACTGGCTGTTAAGACCGAAGTTGAATTTAGGTATAGCGCCCTGGAAGATCTGTCTGTCGTTTGAGTTGATAACGCCATCGCCGGTTTTATCTTCAAAAATATCTTTACCATCCTTGTCATAACCCAGGTGCTTCAGCATGAAGAAGGAACCTGCTGCATAACCATTCTTGTAGATGTTGGCATTTACACCAGAAAGACCAGGACCGGAGATGCTGCCTGAGTAAAGCTCAGACACCGGAAGGTCTTTGATAGTGTTTGACAGCGTTGCACCGTTCACGTCAGCAGACCATGATAAATTTCTGGTGCTGATCAGCTGCGTACCTAACATGAATTCGAAGCCTTTGTTGATGATGCGTGCGTCGACATTCTTCCACACCGTGGTGGTAGGGCTGAGTGGCTCAGAAGGAATGTTCAGGATAGGATCCTTAGTGGTTTTGTTATAGTAATCCAATGATCCGTACACTTTACCATCGAAAAGGTCGAAGTCAAGTCCGAAGTTGAGTTGTTCTACCAGTTCCCATTTAAGTTTAGGGTTGGCGGTACGGTTTACGGTAACACCATTTACCAGTGCGTAATTGTCGTACAGGTAGTAGCCGGCACCGGATGATAAGGAGTAGCTGGCCTGTGTGATCTTGTTAGGTACTTCCTGGTTACCTGTTTGTCCCCAGCTGGCGCGGAGTTTCAAGTCGCGGATAGCATGAATTTTTTTCATGAAATTTTCCTTCGACAAGGTCCAGCCTAATGCAAACGATGGGAAGTATCCGTACTTGTTATCACCACCAAACCGGGTAGAACCATCAGCACGCAGAGAGGCGGTAAGGAGGTATTTGTTGTCGTAATTATAGTTCACACGACCAAAGTAGGATTGCAGCTCATTTTCCTGTGCGAATCCGCTAGGGTTGGTGGGGATTCCTGAGTAGCCGGGATTGAACTCAGGAGGAACACCTTGTCCTTGTTTGGCGATGTTCTGCATACCGAAAGCGGTACCCGCGAATTTGAACTTCTGGTAAGAGAAACCACCCAGTACTTCTATCTGGTGTTTGTCAACAACCAGGTTGTACGTGAGGTAATGTTCCAGTAATGTGCTTAATGATTTCAGATTGTTTTGCACGTAGGCGCCATTGGGCGTGCGATCCGTTACGTTCGGGTAGATAGTGGTGTTACGCTCTGAAGTGGACTTGTCAATACCAACGTTGAAGCGGTAATTCAGTCCTTTGAACAGGCGCAGGCTGGCCTCCATATTACCCAGTACGCGGAAGGTGTTGGTTTTATCATCATAGATGCTCAACAGGTAAGCCGGATTGTAGTGGGCATTCATGTTGAAGTTGGTAAAATTACCGGTGGAGTCGCGGAGCGATCTTGTTGGATTGGCCATCAGCGCATGTATAAGCAGCTGTCCGTCTGAACCTGCGGTGTTACCGTTAGGTATACCTGTTTCGTCAATATTGCTGGCGGTCAGGTTCATTTTAACGGTGAGGCGTTTGTCGTCAAAGAAGGATTCTTCGGCATTCACCCTTGCAGTAGTTCTTTTGAAGCTGCTGTTTTCTACGATCCCATTCTGGTCCATGCGGGATAAAGACGCGAGGAAACTACCGTTAGCAGTAGATTTGGCAAATGAGAGGTTGTGGTTCTGCACAAAGCCATTGCGGAAGATCACATCCTGCCAGTCAGTATTGCCGCCATGATCATAGGCTGGATTCACCAGTGCTTTGCGGTATTCGTCTGCATTCAGTACATCGAGTTTTTTGATCACAGCCGAGGTACCTACATACATATCGTAGGTCAAGCTACCGGCTTCTCCTTTTTTACCACGTTTGGTGGTGATCAATACCACGCCGTTGGAGCCCCTGGCACCGTAGATGGATGCTGCGGATGCATCTTTCAAAACGGTAACAGTTTCAATGTCGCTTGTATTGAGAAAGTTCAGTGGGTTCTTTGGCTCAGAGCTACCCAAACCGAAATCAGGGCCACCTGCGCTTACCACATCGTTGCTTAATGGTACACCATCCACAACGAAAAGAGGTGTGCTACCACTCCTGATGGAGCCGGCACCGCGGATAAATACGTCAACACCTGCGCCAGGCTCACCGCTGGACTGCGCAATGCGTACACCTGATACGCGGCCTTGCAGCAGGTTGTCCACGGAGATGTTGGCACCTTGTTTAATATTATCTGCTTTTAACTGGGTCAAAGCACCTGTTACATCGGCTTTGGTTTGACTGCCGTAACCTACCACTACAACCTCACCCAACTGGCTGTTGCTGGTCGCCAGCGTAATGCGCAGCGACGTACCATTGACCGTTACTTCCTGTTGGTTGTAACCGATGAATGAGATGACAATTTTTTCGCCCTGAGATGCGGGTAGCGTAAACTCACCACGTGCATTCGTAGTCGTTACTTTTTTCGTGGAAAGCGATCTGACTGTGGCGCCGGGTATCGGTGTGCCATCCTGGCCTATAACCACTCCCTTGACAGGTTCCTGAAGGATAACCTTGTCATAAATACGATGGTATGGCGCATTAGCACGGGAAAGGCTAACGCATGAAAGCCATACAACTACCATGAAGAGAAACCGAATGTTCATTGGCAAAACTTTGTGATGCTTAATATGAAAAATGAAAATGAATAAAGGTATAGCCAGCCGGATATCATTACTTATGACAGCGATCATCCCAATTATTATACATAGAAGGGCTGGTTGGTTGTTTTCTGAATCCTATTTTGTGCAATGCACAGATCTTTGTTGAATCAAAGAAGAAAAATGATTATGGTTTGAAGCATCTGCAAATCGACATAGACAACTGTTTATGAAATCGAGTGCAATGATAGGGCGTAATCTGGATTTGTCTGTTAACTCCAGGTTATGTTTAGTTTAATTAAATGTAATAATTGTCATTTTTAAGACTACGTAGTATAGAATAGTATAGTCTAGCTAAACTTAATTGAAAATGAATGAATTAAAAGTTAGGAATTTTGGTGATAATTATATACAAGGTCTTTTTTATACGTGGAATAACGCTTTTTTATTTTCGTAATTTGAAAGTAATAATAATAATTTAGAAATACAATAGCAGTGTGTGGGAGATAAATTGAATATTGGGTATCATCATCAGTAATCCCATCTATTTCATGAATAAGGCAGAACGAATATTTACAGAAAGTGCATTAGAAAGAGGAGGGATATATCTCTATTCAAGGGAAAATGTAATAGCATTTGTGCTGGCGTGTAAAGAAGAAAAAATATGTTTGTTAGGTATAGATGGATTTTGGCTTACTGCTCATAGTATTCAGCCCAGCATGGAGGACAGCATTGATTTTTCTTCTTCATTTTTTACGGGGGATTGCTATGAAAAAGCGATCGGATTTTTAGCAATCAGATCAGGTGAATTATTCTTTGAAGTAGTAATTGACGACCAGCGTTAGCACTTAAGAAGGCGGGGCATGGCTGTTCGCCGAAGAGGTATTTGGAATACCTGGCAAACAAGTCATGCCCGCAATAAAACTTCCGAAGCTATTTTTGAGTTATATGATAGGCTGGCATCGCGAGGCAACTCTTTATCTTTGTTTCTCTTTAAAATCACGCGCTGACATCCGCAGTATATTGATCCAGTATATCCATTGACGGAGCAAAGAAGAGACTACCGGTATGTGCGGTACTGAAATCCAGTATCCTGTCATAATTACCTGCGGGCACTCCAATAAACATACGTTCCAGCATTTTGTAGGTAGTACCAAATGTGTTTGCATACGCAATAAAATAGGTGCCCACTTCATTTTTCGCGGGATTCCCAAAAGGCATGTTATCTCTCAGTATTTTCAACTCATTACCTTGTTCATCGTCCAGACTGGCTAAGGCGCTATGCGAGTTATCGGGCTTTATATCATCAGGCATCTCAATATCGCTCATTTTATAACGACCAATTGCTTTCTCCTGTTCTTCGGTAGACAGCTTTGTCCAGCCTCTCATATTGTGCAGGTATTTCTGGACAAAAAGATAGCTTCCTCCTTTATAAAGGGGATCCTCGTCACCAACCAGGGCAAAGCGCTGCCGGTCATTACCAACAGGGTTTTCTGTGCCATCCACAAAGCCAAGAATGGAACGGCCATCCCAATATCTGAATCCATGTATTTCTTCCAAACAATCGGCAACGGGGTATAACACCTCAGTGATAGCCGTGAGCATATCAAAGCAAACGGACATATCTGTTGACCGCAAGTGAAAGTGCAGGTCTCCCGGAGTTGCCACAGCTGTATGTTTTGAGCCTCCCAACGGTTCAAAATTTTTCAGTTCTCTCGGGACGGGGAGTGGTAAGGATAACTTTATCCAGGCCTCATATCCAATGGCCATTATACAACTCGCACGTGCATCAGGTACCCGTATGGTAAAGGAATGATTGAGATTGGCGACCAGGCCACAGAGCTTTTCGAAGGCTGGTTTTATGGCCATATCTTCCTTAAACTTCCAAACTACAAATATGGTGTTGTTGTTCGTGATGTCGGTGATGTTTTGCGATTCAGGCTGTATAGCTCTACTCATATTAGAAATAGCTTTTCGTTAATTTAAAGGAGGTCTCCTCTTGGGCCCG
The DNA here is from genome assembly GCF_056399985.1 of Chitinophaga sp. 01L420. NCBI lineage: Bacteria > Pseudomonadati > Bacteroidota > Chitinophagia > Chitinophagales > Chitinophagaceae > Chitinophaga > Chitinophaga sp. 01L420. Next base: position 1,291 of record NZ_JBFTSK010000029.1, on the reverse strand, counting down.
GAAGTTAATGTTTTTAGGAACGTCAAAAACAGATATTCAGCCTGTCACCATCTATGCCTGCTTTACAATATTTGTTTGCTCATTAATGTTTCGGCAAAACCTACTCCATAGTGTTCAATCGTAAAGTCTTTTACCTTTTGCCAGCCATTTTTATAATAAAAGGCCAGGCCCTCCGGTGATGCCGCCAATTGCAGCGTTGATAAGCCTTTACTTTGCGCATAAGTTTCCAGATAGGTCATCAATTGTTTGCCTATTCCCTGGTTGACATGTTGTAATCGTGTATAAAAACCAACCACAAAATCGCCGTCAAGTGCGGCGGTACCTATTATCTGGCCGTCTCTTTCGGCACAAAATACCGTTTGGCTGGCTATCTTTTCGCTCAACACCTGCGCTGAATAGTATTTGATAAATATATTCCATTGCTCATTATTATAATGAGGCTTCAGGAGTTTTTCGGCATTCTCACAGATCAAATCACTTAGTTGTTTTGCATCTGAAAGCTGTGCTCTTCTGATATGTATTGAAGACATGAGGGTAATTTAAACGGTAGTTTCTCTTGCTGCAAACGTACAGCATTTGTTCTTTAGTAACAAAGAGTCATCGTTGCTGCTGGTCGCCCGCCTGTATAGACAAGGCATGATAAAATATGTTCAACGGATCCCATTTGCGTTTCACGTCCTGCAGTCGTGGATAATTCGTTTTGTAATACAGGGTATGCCATGGAACGCCTGACTTGTTCCATTCCGGATTGGCGAGATCCGTATCTGGATGATTGATCATGCAGCCATCTGTTTGTTCATTGGGAACAGGTACGCCGCCGGACTCCTCAAAAAGTTCCATATAAAAAGCACGGATCCAGGCAAGAGTAGGTGCTTCGCCTGTTGGGTCGCCCCAGCCTGCGTTGCAGGCAACATCAAGAATGCAATCCCGCTGCACCGATGCGGTGGCGTCAGGCGTAATCGTATTCACTTTGCCTCCATAGGTGGCCATGCCTAATCCTCCTCCTACATTTGCTTTCGCAGTAAGATACTTGAAGGCGGTCGCAATCTGTTTGTCTGTAAGAGGTTGTCGGAAGAAGGCGTCCTTTACTTTTGCCTGGGCATTATCGAAACCCGGTTGAAATAGTTCCGGAAATGGATTGAGTGCAAAGCGCAGCCAGGGTGTTTCCTCGATCTGTTGTGTATAAGGAATTCCGATGGGGGTTGCGATGGCGGCTAAATGCTCATCTATGAGCTGAATGGCTTTAGGTCCGGCTGTGCATACGCCTTTCATTTCTAACTCATTTCTAACT